>DASTBJ010000177.1:0-15618 GCA_035712125.1 Terriglobia bacterium | reverse complement strand
AATGAATGATCTCTTCCGCACGCGGCTGCAGGATGTCGCTTAACACCTGCTGCGCGATGGCGCGGGGCTGACGCGATCCCATACCGACGATCTCAAACACGTTTTCCTGATCTGCCATGGATGACAGTGCGCATCCCTGTTCGCGCTTCAGCCGCTCTGCTTCGGGAATCGTCGTCCGCAACCCCACCGCGATATCGTTACTGAAGTGCTCTCCGCCAACCGGCAATACCACAGAGTGCCGAACGGCGCCGTGGTGGTAGATGGCGACGCTTGTTTTGCCGCCTCCGATTTCGACCAGAACCGTTCCGAGTTCTTTCTCATCGTCGGTAAGCACCGCTTCGGCTGCAGCGATCGGATCGAGGACCGTGTCTTCCGCGAGCAGGCCGCAGCGGTTTACCGCTGTCACGATCGTCTGGGTCGCCGTTGTGGAACTGGTGACGATATGGACATTAACTTCGAGGCGCGTTCCAGTCATTCCAATGGGATCGGCAATCCCGGTCTGGTCGTCAACCGTAAACTCCTGCGGGATGATGTGGATGATTTCGCGCTCCGGAGACAGCGCCACGGCGCGTGCGGTCTCGATGACTCGTTTTACATCCTCCCCGGTGATTTCACGCGCCCTGGTGGCGATGGGAGTAACGCCCTTACTGTTGGAACTGCGAATATGGGGACCAGCGAGGCCGACGAAGACGTGTTCGACTTCGCGTTTCGCCATCGACTCGGCTTCAGCGACGCTCTTCTTGATCGACTCCACGGTCGCTTCGAGATTCACGACGGAACCCCGTTTCATTCCGCGGGATTCCGCAGTGCCAAAGCCGATCGGCTCAATGCGGGACGTCCCTTCCTTCGCAATGAGCGTACAGACCTTTGTGGAACCGATGTCGAGGCCTACAATGATTTTTTCTCTGCGTCCCATAGCACCTTCTGTTCATCGTCGGGAGCGTCGGGATTCGCTCTCAGGATGGCCTGATTCTTAAAGCGAAAATCCACTTGCACCGTGTCCGGATACTCTGTCCGGATCTTCGTTCTTAACTGGAGATAGTGGCCCCAGCGTTCCCTGAACTTTTCGGCTCCGAGAGTCACAAGTATCGGTTCGCTCTGGGAAACTACCGACACCTCGAGGTCATCGTTGATGTGAACCTCCGATAGTTCGTCCTTGCCGTGAAGTTCTTCCATGATCCGCAGATATAAATCGACCTTCTTCTGATTCCCTCCAGGCTCGTCCTCGCTGAGGCCATCCAGGATGGGAAACTCTGCACCGCCGCCGCTATCCCGGCTGAGCAACTGTGCGAATGCATCGAACTGAAAGATTTCGTTACCGACTCTGGCAAGACCGACAGGCGACCGCTCGAAAACCTTTATCGAAATCGTGCCGGGGAGAACACGTTGGACGGTGGCAAATCGCACCCACTTGAGCCGTTCCACGCGTTGCCGCACACCCGCCAGGTCGACCGAGAAGATGTTCGCGTCGTCGGGAAGCCTCGCCTGCTTGTACACATGGCTGTCTTCAACGCGGTTGAGCCCTTCGACAAGAACCGACTGGACCGCGAAACGCGGGGAGGTACGAAGGTAATGCACAATCGTATATCCGACCATTCCAACGGCAATGAGAACTGCCACGGCAGCGACAGTGACGAATGACTTCCAGATCTTGTTTTTCATGCGGCTCCGTTCCGCGACAGCTTCATCGCGAGTTGGTCGGACAGCTTCGTGACGCTGCCGGCGCCCATGACAATCACGGCGTCCCCATCTTTCGCATTTTCGGCGACCCAGGATTCGACCATGTCGTAACTCGGCGCATAGACCACATTCTTGTGACCAAAGCTTCTGATCTTTTCTATGAGCACCGGCGTGGTGACACCTTCAATCGGCGCTTCCCCGGCCGGGTAGATATCCAGAAGAAGAACAACGTCGGCGAGGTTGAAGGCGCTGGCGAAGTCCTCCATCAGATGCATGGTGCGTGTGTAACGATGCGGTTGAAAGATCGCAAAGATCCTTCGAAAACCGCCGCCCTTGGCTGCGCTCAACACGGCGCGCACCTCAGTCGGATGATGGGCGTAGTCGTCCACGACGGTAATCGGGTCGTGACTCTTGATCTGGAACCGTCGATCGACGCCTTGAAAATCTTTGAGCGCTGCGGCAATAACAGACGGCTCGACACCCATGTCACGCGTGACGGTAAACGCGGCAGTGGCGTTCAACACATTGTGCATGCCCGGTACGCTCAACTCGAACCGCTGGGTTGTTCCGCCGTTGAAGCGCAGTGTAAACGTCGACCCGAGTCCGGTATACACCACGTCCAGAATGGACACATCGGCCTGAGCGGCCGTCCCAAACGTGACAAAGCGGCGCTTCATTCGCGGGATCAGAGACTGAACTGCCGGATCATCGAGGCACAGGATCGCAGCTCCGTAGAACGGGACCTTATTGACGAACTGCAGGAACGCGTCCTTGATCTCCGTCAGATCCTTGTAGTGATCGAGATGGTCGGCTTCAATGTTAGTAACGACGGCCATCGTTGGCGAAAGCAGCAGAAATGAACCGTCGCTTTCATCGGCCTCCAGAACAATATACTCGCCCTTTCCGAGTCTCGCGTTACTGCCGATGGTGTTCAGCAGGCCACCGACAACCACCGTCGGATCGTATCCGGCGCGATCGACGATGGTGGCAACCATCGACGTTGTCGTCGTCTTGCCATGTGTTCCGGCAATCGCAATGCTGTATTTAAGGCGGGCAAGTTCAGCGAGCATCTCTGCGCGCCGGATCACGGGGATCTGGCGGCGCTCCGCTGCAAGGATCTCGGGGTTGTCCTGCCTTACCGCCGAAGAGGTCACCACAACGTGAGCGGTACCGATGTTTTCGGCCGCGTGAGAATAGAAGACCGTCGCTCCGAGGCGCCGGAGAGATTCCGTGATCGGTGTGGACCGAACATCCGAGCCCGAAACCTGGTAGCCCAGGTTGAGCAGCACCTCGGCGATGCCACTCATGCCAATGCCGCCGATTCCGACAAAGTGAATGTGCTTGATGCGCTTAAACATTGTTAACCCTGCAAACCTCGCAGGTCCTCACTTTCCACTCCTCTGCGCCACAGCTCTCTCGGCCAGATCCACGATTCTCTGTTCGGCATCCAGCACGGCAATACGTTTTGCGTTCCGCTCGATCTGCTGAAGCCGCGGAATATCCGACAGCAGCGAACGAATCGTTGCTCCGAGCTTCTCTCCGTTCAAATCCTCGTTGCGGATCATGATTGCAGCGCCTTCGCTCACCATCGCTTGCGCATTACGCGTCTGGTGATCATCGGCGGCGAACGGAAACGGCACCAGCACGGCAGCCCTGCCCGATGCCTTGATTTCAGCAACGGTCGTTGCCCCGGCCCTGGAAATGATCAGATCCGCCCCCTCGTACTTGCGGTGGAATTCGCTGAAGAACGCGCCGACATCCGCATCGAAACCGGCTGCGGCATAAGCGGCTCGTGTTTCATCCACTTGTTTCTCACCCGTCTGGTGCGTGAACTTCAGCCGGCCTTTCCATTCCGAAAGAAGCGGCAACATCTCTCTTACAGCTTTGTTGATGGACTGTGCTCCCTGACTGCCGCCGAAGACGAGGATCTGGTAGGGCGCGCGATGCTCCTTGTCCGGAATGGTTTTGAACTGCGGACGCACCGGATTACCCGTGACGACTGCACGCGAGCCGAAATAGGAGGATGTCGCAGGATCGGTAACGGCCGCGAAATCGACCCACCGTCCCAGCATGCGATTCGCGAGTCCCGGCACTGCATTCTGTTCCATGATGATTCGCGGGTATCCCTGGAGAATGGCCGCCCCCAGCATGGGAAACGAGGCGTAGCCGCCAACACCAATAACCACCGCGGGCCGAAACTCCTTCAAGATTTTCTTTGCTCCCAGAATTCCTTTCACCGTCGCTGCAAGGTTTCGAAGACGCGCTCCCCAGCCAATGCCTTTCATGCTGCCCGCCGGAAGACAACGCAGCGGAAAACCTTCCTGCGGCACGAGACGTGATTCGATTCCCTGTTCCGCACCGACAAAGAGAACTTCCGCATTCTGGCTTCTCCGCTGGATCTCGCGTGCCACCGCGATTCCTGGAAAGAGATGCCCGCCTGTTCCTCCGCCTGCAATGATGGTTCTCATAGTTCCCAGATCAGGGGCACTCACAACCCGAATTCAAACCGATCGGTCGCGTCCGTTCCCCCAGATGCTGCCTGCTCCTTCTGCCTGCTGCGATACGTTCAGCAGGATTCCGACCGCTGTCAGCATGACGAGGAATGAACTGCCGCCATAACTGATGAACGGTAGCGGAATCCCCTTGTTCGGCACTATTCCCAGCACCACGCTCATATTCAGGAATGCCTGAACCCCGATAGTCACGGTGATCCCCAGAGCGAGATAGAAGCCGAACAGGTCAGGCGCGCGACTCGACACGCGCAAACCCCGCCACAGAAAAATGCCGAACATGCCAAGCACGAACAACGTCCCCAGCAGTCCCAGTTCCTCACCGATAACAGCGAAAATGAAGTCGGTATGCGCATCGGGAAGGTAGAAGAGCTTCTGCTTGCCTTCCATGTATCCCAGTCCCTGAACTCCGCCCGTCCCAACAGCAATGAGCGACTGAAGGATCTGGAAGCCGATCGAGTCGGGATAAGCCTCCGGATTCCAATAGGCCACAATGCGGTCCCATCGATACGGCACAAGAAAAACCAGGAAATAGAAGGCGATGTATCCGACCGGTACTGCCGCCAGGGCTGCAATGCCAATCCACTTCGTCCTCAACCCCGCCACATACAGCAGAATGGCGGCGGTGGTTACGAGTGCGAGCGCCGTGCCGAGATCTTTCTGAAGAACGATCAGTCCCGCCAACGTTGCAACGATCACGCCAGCAGGCACCAGCGTATCGATCTCGTTGATTCTTCCCTTCCGCTTCTCGAGGAAGTACGCAAGGAACGCGACCATCGCCAGCTTGGCCAGTTCCGACGGCTGGAAGGAAATGCCCGGCAGCTGTATCCACCGGTAGGTGCTTCGTGTTCCGGGTAGAAAGAAAACGACCACGCAAAGCCCGATAACTAACGAGAGCATCGTAAACACGAAGGCCGGACGCTGATAAACGTGATAGTCCAGTTTCATGACGAGAAACAGGGCCGCCATCCCCAGAGCTCCCGCCATCAATTGCCTCACCCAAAAGAGGTTCGCGTCCCCGAACCGCTCTTTTGCGATCACGGTGGAAGCGCTGAAGACCATGGCGACACCCAGCACGACGAGAGCGAGAGTTGTGAGAAATAGGGCATGATCGGGCTTAAGCGTTCTGGGCATTCACCAGCTCCTGGACCGACTTCTTGAATACGCATCCGCGATGTTCGTAATTGTCAAACATGTCGAAGCTCGCGCAGGCAGGCGACAGCAAAACGGTGTCGCCCGGCTGTCCCATGGATGCGCCCTGGCGCACCGCGTCCTCCAGCGATGATGCTGCGGTAACAGGAAACGCGTTGCCGATGGCCGAAGCAATCTTCGCAGACGCTTCCCCGATCACCAGAACGTGTTTCACGCGGCCCTTCATGGCCTGAACGAGCGGATCGTACGATGCGCCTTTGTCGCGGCCCCCAAGGATCAGAATGATGTTCTGATCGAAGGAGGTGACCGCCTTGATCGCGGAATCAACATTGGTTGCCTTCGAGTCGTTGTAAAACAAGATGCCGCTCACGGCGGCAACGAACTCGATCCGATGTTCGACCCCGCGAAATTCACTGATGACGGCAGTAAGCGTCGAACTGGAGACACCGTAGTTTCCCGCTATCACCATCGAGGCGAGAACGTTCTCAATGTTGTGCTCCCCGCGGAGCCGAACATCGGAAGCTGCCATCACCGCGTTGCCGTTGAGATACAACATGCCCCCAAAGCGAAATGCGCCATCCGCAATTCCATCCGTCCGGCTGAAGTAGTGCTGGCGCGCCCGAAGCTTTACCGGAGGCGGGAAGACGCTGGCGTCGTCGCGATTCAGCACGGCTACATCCGTTCCTCGCTGGTTCTCGAAAATGCGGAACTTCGCTTTGCGATACGCCGAGAAGTCGGCATACCTGTCCAGGTGATCCGGGGTGACGTTGAGCAGAACCGCGATGCGCGGGCGGAACGTCGCGATGGCATCGAGCTGAAAGCTGCTTACTTCAATGACATTGATCGTGCCGGGTGTCGAAGTCTCCACCAGTCCGCACATTGCGGTTCCGATGTTCCCTCCCACCTGAACGATCTTGCCGGCGGCCTTCAGAATCTCACCGACCAGAGTGGTTGTCGTTGTCTTGCCGTTCGAACCCGTGATTCCAATGATGTCCCCCTGAAGGTATCTGGAGGCGAGTTCCAGTTCGCTGATTATGGGGACACCTTTCTCGCGTGCGGCCTTCAGCGGCGGAATGTTCAGCGGAACTCCAGGGCTGACAACGATCTCGTCGGCGCGGATAAAACGCGCGGTCGTGTGCTTTCCGGCCTCCCAGGGAATCCCGAGAGCATCCAGTTGCGCGGAGGACTGCGGCTTTCCGGAATCCGTCACGAAGACGGATTCCCCGCGACTTTGAAGAAGCCGCGCCGCCGCCACACCACTGCGAGCCATACCCACCACAACCCTCATCTCAATTTCAGCGTCGAAAGACTGAGCAGCGCAAAGATCAGCGCTGCGATCCAGAACCGGATAATCACCTTCGATTCCTTCCATCCTATGAGTTCAAAGTGATGGTGAATCGGAGCCATCTTGAAAATACGTTTTCCACGAAGCTTGAACGAGCCGACCTGAAGCATCACCGAGAGCGCTTCGATCACAAACACACCGCCGATAAACGGCAGTAACAATTCCTGCTTGGTCACAACAGCCACGGTGCCGAGCGCTCCGCCAAGCGCCAGCGATCCGACGTCTCCCATGAAGACTTCGGCAGGGTGCGCGTTGTACCAGAGGAAACCAAGACTTGCTCCCACCATCGAGCCGCAAAAGATCGTCACTTCCGACACTCCGGCGATGAATTGGATATCCAGATATTGCGAAAGTGTCTTATGCCCTGTGACGTAGGTCAGGGCCGTGAGAGCCGTGGAAGCGATCAGCGTGCATCCAATTGCGAGCCCGTCGAGGCCGTCCGTCAGGTTGACGGCGTTTGAAGAGCCGACGATAAGGAACGCCACGAAAATCAGAAAGGGCAGAAATGCCAGGAAGAACGCGGAACTGGCGATCCACGAATCAATGACAAGGTCCGGCCTCAGACTCTTGAAGAACGGCACGTTCATGGCCGTGGAGTAAAGGTTGCGGTCGGCAAAGTAGAGCAGAGTGATCCCAATGAGGATCGCAACGAGGAATTGAAGGGTCATCTTCTGCTTGCCGGTCAATCCCAGGTTCCTCTTATGACGGATCTTGAGATAGTCGTCTGCGAAACCGATGCCTCCGTAGGCCAGAGTTGCGAAGACGATCAGCCAGACGAAGGGGTTTCGGAGATTCGTCCACACCAGTGTTGGCAGGATGATGGAAATGACAATCAATACACCGCCCATTGTCGGGGTGCCGGCTTTTGCCTTGTGAGACTTCGGCCCTTCCTCGCGGATGTGCTGACCTATTTGAAACTCCTGCAGGCGACGGATGAGCCAGGGCCCGAGCAGCAGGCTGATCAGCAGGGCCGTCAGGCTCGCCGCCGCTGTCCGAACGGTCACATACTGGATGACATTGAACGCCTTCAGCGGCGACCAATAGGCCCCGAGAGGAAAAAAGAATTCGAAAAGCAGATGGTAGAGCACTACGCCTCCACGCTCGAAAAGCTCTGGCGAAGCGCACTCAATACCTGCTCCAGCTTCACACCACGAGAACCCTTGATCAGCACGACATCTCCACTTTGTAAAAAACGCGCCAGCAATACGCCTGCCTCGGCCGCATTCGCAGCGAACTTCAGCCGTTCGTCTTCGACGCCCGCTTCCCGAGCTCCCTCCAGAACCGAGCGCGCTTCTCCCTGGACGCCGACAATCAATGCGGTGCCGGCACGTGCGGCCTCGACTCCGCAGGACCGATGCAATTCAGCCGAGGTCGGACCGAGCTCGAGCATCTCTCCGGCAACGACAATCTTTCTTTTGTAGCCTTCGAGCTTTCCGAGGAACCGGATCATTTCAGTGAGCGCCTTCGGGTTTGAATTGTAGGAATCGTCGATGACGTCAAACCCGGCCTGAAATCTCACGACTTCACCGCGCTTTTTCTCCGGTCTGATGCCGGCTATGGCGCTACGAACCTCGCTCCAGGAAATCCCGTGCTGAATGCCGACGGCAATGGCGGCTACAGCATTCGCGACGTTATGCTGACCGAGCAGGGGCAGGATGAAATCCGTATCACTCCCGGCATGACGAACCGTAAAACCGCTGCCGCCAAGGCCCAGATCACGCAACCGATGGGCCTGAAATGTCGAGTCCGATGCGACTCCGTACGTTACGACTTTCCCCGTGAAACGGCCGGCCATGGCGCGGACCCGTGGATCGTCATTATTCAGATAGGCCACACGAGGCTCGACCAGTCCCGCCAGCAGTTCAGCTTTCGCTTCCGCGATTCCTTCAATGGACTCGAAGAACTCGAGATGAACGGGATTGACGTTGGTGATCACACCTTCGTTAGGCTCGGCGATTTCGGCAAGTCTGCGGATTTCGCCCTTCGCAGACATGCCCATCTCGAGAACTGCCATCGTCTGCGAACGGTCAATGCGTAACAGGCAGAGTGGCAGTCCAAACTCATTATTGAAATTTCCGATCGACCGCAGGACCGTGTACTTCCGACCGAGAACGGCGGCAATCATTTCCTTCGTCGTCGTCTTTCCGGCGCTTCCGGTTACTCCAACGATGGGCCCGCCCCACCGGCGTCTGACGAAACGCGCAAGATTCTGCAGAGCTTCGACGGTTGAGCGAACGCGCACCACGTTGAATTCCGCCGAGTGGGGAAAATCGCCGGCCTCGACGACGGCGCCTGCAGCCTTCTTCTCCATGGCCTGCTGGATAAAGTCGTGCCCGTCGAAGCGAGGTCCCCGAACCGCAAAGAACAGATCCCCGGCATTCAGCGTTCTCGTATCGATCGAGTAACCACGAACCACAGCGTCCCCTCGGCCGGCGAGAGTCCCGTCAACAGCTTTAGCGACTTCGTCGAACAGCAAGTTCATCGAGCAATTCCCGCGCTACCAAGCGCTCGTCAAACGGAAAGGATTGATTACCGATAATCTGATAGGCCTCGTGGCCTTTGCCTGCCAGGAGAACAGTGTCACCCGGGGACGCGAGTTTCAGCGCATAGCGAATTGCGTCGCGCCGATCGGCGATTTTTTGATAGTTCTTCCCTTCGATCCCGCCGGCCCGCCGAACCCCGACTTCAACCTCAGCGATGATAGCCAGCGGATCTTCACTCCGAGGGTTGTCTGAACTGACGACGACAAAGTCGCTTCCTTGAATCGCCACTTCTCCCATGAGGGGCCGCTTGGTGCGATCGCGATCTCCACCACAGCCGAAAAGGACGATCAGACGGCCCGGCGTAATCTCCCGAGCCGACTGAAGAACCCGCGCAAGGGCATCGTCCGTATGCGCAAAATCGACAATCACACGGAAGTCCTGACCGGCATTTACCGATTCAAAACGACCCGGCACCAGACCCAATCCCTCAATGCCTCGGGCTATGGCGTCAGCAGATATCCCCAGGCCCACTCCCGTACCGATCGCCGCACCGATGTTGTAGAGATTGGGTTTGCCGAGCAGTTTCGAATGAATGCGAAGGTCTCCCAATGGCGACTTGAATACGGCGTCCATTCCCTCGCCACCGCGCATGGCGTCGTATTGGGACGGATGGATGTCGGCCGCATCATTCATTCCGTAAGAAATGACACGATCGGGGGCGATTCCCTTCAACTCCTCGAATTGCGGGTCGTCCATGTTGAGAACAAGGACGCGCGGAATCCTCCCATCGAGCCCCGTGAACAGTTTCTTTTTCGCCAGGAAGTACGAACGCATGTCCTGATGGAGGTCCAGGTGATCACGGGTGAGATTGGTAAAAACCGCGACTTCAAAGTGGAGCCCGAGGACGCGTTTCAATTCGACAGCGTGGGACGAGACTTCCATGACCGCGTGTTTCCAACCCCCGTCGACGACGCGTCGAAATAGAGCCTGGAGTTCGGGAGCCTCGGGTGTCGTCCTTTCGGCAGCAAGCTGGAAACCCGGACCGCGATAGTCCACTGTGCCGAACACGGCCGAGGGGAATCCCGCGCCCTTCAGGATCGCTTCGGTCAGATATGTTGTGGTTGTCTTGCCGTTTGTTCCGGTGACTCCGATCGCGTGCAGCTTCGCTGCAGGATGCTCATAGAAATTTGCCGCAAGCAGTGCGAGCGCTTCCCGTTCGTCAGCGACCTGAATCCATGAAATCCCCGGATACGCGTCGCCGGGCAACGCCGAGACAATCGCCGCCGCGCCATGCGCGATCGCATCCGGCACGAACCGATTGCCGTCCATTTTCATTCCGCGGATGGCGACGAACAGGAATCCCGGAGCAACCTGGCGCGAGTCCAGCGTAATTCCGGAAATAGCGACGTCCAGATCGCCGCGGATATGCAGGGCGCTGCATCCGCTCAGCATCACGTTCAGGTTCATGGTTAGTTCAGGGAGAGGCGAAGGTGGATACGCGCGCCCGGGCGCACGTGCGTACCCGGAACCGGAGACTGCCCTACGACTCGGCCGGTACCGGCAACCCGTTGATCAAGTCCGAGTTTTGCACTCTCGAGGACGGCCTGACGCAAAGACAGGCCTGTGAAATCCGGCATGAAAAACTCCCCCGGCTTGAGGGGATCCTGATCGGCGGGGGTCGACGTCATGGACGCTTCCATTACTTTGATGTCCGGCTTCTTGCCGGTTGGGGGTATGGGCTTTTCGGTGGTCCTTTCCGGGTTGATGGGGTTGTAACGCGGTGGCGCATAGTCCGGTACGTCAGGGGCTATAGACTTGTTTCGCAGGATCTGCTCTGCAATGCGTTTGAAGACGGGCGCTGCGACTTCGCCGCCGTAATGCTGTCCTTTTGGATCATCGACGACGACGACAATCGTGAGTTTGGGATTGGAAACCGGGGCGAATCCGGCGAATGACGAAACGTACTTCGAACGGAAATATCCGCCGTTAACCGTGTCCACCTTTTCGGCTGTGCCCGTCTTCCCTGCAGCACGATACCCCTCGAGCTTCGAAGTCCTTGCCGTGCCATCGGTGACGACGTCTTCCAACATCAGGCGCAACTCTGCGGCCGTCTCCGGCGACATCACGCGGCTGCCACTCGGCTTGATCTCGGTTACTCCGGTTCGAGGATCGTCGATCTTATGCACCACATACGGCTTGTAGAGAGTCCCGCCGTTCGCGACGGCCGAGATCATCTGCGCGGTCTGGAGGGGAGTCACCGATATCTCATGCCCCATTGAAATGGATGCGAGTGACGTCTTCGTCCAGTCCGGCAGGTCGCGCACCACGCCGCCCGCTTCAGCAGGCAGGTCGACATTCGTTTTCTCGCCGAATCCGTACCGGTCGATATATTGCTTGAGACGCTCCTCGCCAACGCGAATACCGAGTTTGATTGTGCCGATGTTTGAGGAGTTCTGCATGATTTCACGCACGCTCAGCCAGCCATAAGGGTGGCTATCGCGAATCCGGCGCCGACCGAGTACAAGCACTCCGTTCTCACAGAAAATCTGCTCCTCCGGATTAGTCAAACCTTCTTCAAGCGCAGCCGCGATTGTGACCATCTTGAATGTCGACCCCGGCTCATACGTCATACCGACCGACGGGTTGTGGGACCATACCGATTGAGGAGACCTTCTATAGTCGTTCGGATCGAAGGACGGCGCATTCGCATTCGCGAGAATGGCGCCGGAATTCGGGTCCATGACAACAATGGAAATGCCCGCGGCGTGCGTCTTCTCCATCGCGACGCGGAGTTCCTTCTCCACAATGTGCTGCATCGTCGTGTCGATTGTTGTCGTCAGCGTGGCGCCAACCTGGGGCATCTGTTGCTCCCGCTGATAGGTGTTTCCGAGCGCATCGACAAACACCAGCGCGGTGCCGGGATCTCCTCGAACCACGGCGTTATAACGGCCCTCCAGGCCGGTTCTTCCTTCGTCGTCCACGTCAACGTATCCGAGCACATGAGCTGCCATCCCGCGATTGGGGTAAATCCGCCGGTACTCGGGAAGAAAACCGACATGAGGCAGCTCGGCTTCTTGAATGGCTTTGAGTTCGGCGTCGCTGACCTCGCGCTTCACGTAAACCCAACCACGCGACGGATTGAGCTTGCGTTGCATCTCTGCCAGCGGAGTTCCCGTGAGGCGCGCCAGCGTCTTCGCGACGGCCTGTGGATTCTTCATTTCACGGGGCTTCGCGAACACGGAGTAAACCCGCACGCTGCTGGCGAGCGGGGTGCCGTCGCGGCCCAGAATGTCGCCGCGCCGAGGCATAATATCAACCGTGTTCTGCTGTTGCTTGGCCGCTTTCTCGACGTAGGCTGCGGATTCGACGATCTGAAGGAAAGACAGACGCGCAGCTATGCCTATGCCCCAGAACACCATCACGGCGGCCAGAACACGGATGCGCTTCGCAGGTAATTTTTCCTTCCTCACCTCACCTCTGCTTGGACGCGGTCAGCGGCATCGCCGCTTCTTCCGACCCCAGAGTCACGATCTGGCCGGGCTCCGCCGAAACCATTCCCAGGACATTTTTCGCGTTACCTTCGATGCGGCCAGGCGAGGCATAGGTCTGCTCTTGCACGACCAGTTCACGCTGGCGCTCCAGCAGCGCATCTCTCTTATCCCTGGCCTTGTTGATCTCATACCCCAGACTTAGAAAGCGGTACTGCTGCCACCCGTAGAGCAACAGCCCCAGGACAAACACCGCTGACAGAAACGTCAGCAGGAAGTATTGCCGCTGCTGACCGCGATCCACGTCGCGGCAGACATTGACGTTATTGATCCGCTTCTCGAAAACGACTTCAATGGACATGTTCCTTCTCCCATACGCGCAGCTTGGCACTTCTTGCTCGGGGATTCGACGAGATCTCCGCATCCCTCGCGGTAACCACCTTTTTTGTAATGGGCTTTCCCGGAATGGAGTTGGCCCGGAACGCATTCTTAACGATTCGATCCTCAAGTGAATGAAACGTGATAACAGCCAGACGCCCGCCGGGGCGAAGGCAGCGAGGCGCCGACTCGACAAACGTTTTCAAGCTGTCCAACTCCCCGTTTACAGCGATCCGCAAGGCCTGAAATGTTCGCGTCGCCGGGTGAATCTGCCTGAAGCGTGGCGCGCCAAGGACGCGCTCCACCGCCCGGCTTAAGTCCCGGGTGGTCGAAAGTGGGCGAGACCGGACAATCGACCGCGCGATCTGGCGCGACCGGCGCTCCTCTCCATTTATATAGAGGATGTCCGCGATCTCCTTTTCTCCGTACGTGTTGACGATATCGGCAGCCGTCAGGGGCTGCTGCCGGTCCATGCGCATATCCAGAGGGCCTTCACGCATAAAGGAAAACCCCCTGTCCGGATCGTCGAGCATCATCGAGGAAACGCCAATATCCGCCAGAATCCCATCGACATTGAGAAATCCGTGCTCTTCGGCAGTACGGAAAATATCCCTGAAGTTCGCTTTGACAGGCGTTAGCCGATTGGCGAGTGTTTGCTGTAACTCGCGAGCGGCTGCGAGAGCCGCATCGTCGACGTCCAGCGCCAGAATCTGCCCGTCCGGCGCCGTGCGCTCCAGCAGCGCCAGCGTGTGCCCTCCCGCGCCGAAGGTCGCATCGATATACCGGCCGCCCGGACGCGGGTCGAGATACTCCAGGGTCTCGTTGAGCAGTACAGCCCGATGCCCATACATGACTCATTCGTCCCCCTGCTAGATGCCCAGCTGTGAAAGGATTTCCTTGTCTTCGTTGGTGACGGTCTGGCTTTCCAGACGCGTCTTGATCCGATCATGGTTCCAAACATCGAGATAGGTGAGTGCACCGAGGACAGCAACCTCCCCCGCCATCTTGGCGGACTCCCGCAACAACGCAGGAATCAGGATTCGGCCAGATTTATCCAATGAGGACGACTGACCGTAATAGCTCGTACGGTCAAGGTACTTCTTCTTCGTAGGATGTTGTGAAGGAAGCTTGGCGAGTTTTTCTTCGATTTCTTGCCATACAGGAAGGGGATAAATCTGAACCGATTCGCCTTCGAAACTCGTGACGTAGAAGTCACTGCCCCAGGTCTCTTCGATGTACGCGCGGTACTGGGCCGGAACCTTGAATCGTCCCTTGTCATCCACTGTAGCCGTCGCATTTCCGCGCAACATCGCCTAAATTCGTCCTTAAAATTCCAAATTGAAACAGGATCACCCTAAATTTTCCATTTCGGGCCACCCAAATCTAATGAGACGTCACTATTGTGTCAACAGGAAAGTTGCGGATTTGCGGCAAGTCGACCTAATTTTTTGAATAAGTTATGTGCTAAGGTTTTTGGCGCTATGAAGGCGGGCATCATCGGACTCCCGGGTTCCGGGAAGTCCACAATTTTCCACATCCTCGGACGCGGTAAAGCTTCCAGCGCGGGTGCGGCCGGGCGACGACAGGAACCGAATGTGGCCTCGGTCCAGGTTCCGGACACAAGGCTGGACTATCTCTCCTCCGTATTTAATCCGGAAAAAACCACTTATGCCGTGGTGGAATTCGTCGATGTACCGGCGCTGACGCGAGGCCGGGGACAGGACGTGGCGCTGGCTCCCCTGCGTACTGTTGATGTGCTGATTCACGTGGTACGCGCATTCGAGGACGATGCTGTGCCGCATCCCGCCGGGTCGATCGATCCCGAACGGGATCGTCGCGATCTCAACTACGAACTCATGCTTGCCGACATCGCGTCGATTGAAAAGCGCATGGAGCGGTTGGAGAAGGATCTTAAACGAAGCGGGAAAACAGCGGCGCTCACTCTTGAGATGAATTATCTGGAACGCGCGAAAGCATGGCTGGAATCCGAGAAACCTTTGCGGGAGATGGAGACCGACAGCGAAGAGAAGAAGCTGGTGAAGGGTTTCGCGTTTCTTTCCGAGAAGCCCATGATTGAAGTTGAGAACATCGGCGAAGACCAACTGTCACGGCTTACGGAGATGCAGGACTCGCAGAACCTGCCGCCGAACCTGGATCGCACGATTGTCTGCGGAAAGCTTGAAGCGGAGATGGCGGAACTCCCGGAAGAAGAACTCCTGACGTTTCTTGCGGACTACAAGCTTACGGAATCGGGATCGGCGCGGTTGATTCGCACAACGTATCGCCTCCTGGGCTTGATCTCGTTCTTTACTGTCGGCGAAGAAGAATGTCGTGCATGGACGATAGCGCGAGGCACGAACGCGCAACGTGCCGCCGGAGCGATCCACACCGATTTGCAGGAACACTTCATACGTGCCGAAGTCTGTCACTACGACGACTTCAGGAAACACGGCAGCCAACAGGCGCTGAAAGAGAAAGGACTGCTCCGCCTGGAAGGAAAAGACTACATCGTCAAGGATGGAGACATCATGGAGATCCGCCACAGCGGCTAGCCACGTTGATCCAGACCCTCCTCTTCGCTC
>DASTBJ010000176.1:0-13498 GCA_035712125.1 Terriglobia bacterium | reverse complement strand
GCAATGCCGGAAGCGAAGGGGTTGTTTCACAGGGCAATCATTGAAAGCGGACCGACCATCAAACTGGTTGAACTCAATCAGGCGGCGCGCGTGGCTTCCGAGTTGCTGTCCGAACTTGGTTTGAACAAATCGCGAGTACGCGAGTTGCAAACCATGCCGGTGGACAGGATCATGAGCGCATACTTCGCAGTCAACCGACGCATGAACGTCGATCAGATGACGATGGGGTTTTCTCCGACCGTGGACCTGGAAGTGTTGCCGCAACACCCCTTCCATCCGACCGCCTCCTCGGTTTCTGCAGATGTACCGGTGATGCTCGGTTCCACTCGCACCGAGCTGACCAGCGGAGCGGCAGCGGCCATGTTCTCGATGCAGGAGAGCGAAATGCAGAGCCGCGTGCGCGAATTGCTGGGGGAGCACTCGACGCGCGTGATCGATGTGTACAAGAAGGGGAATCCCGGCGCGTCGCCTTCCGACATCTATTTCCTGATTGCAAGTGACAACCGGTACGGAGCCCCGGTCATGAAGATTGCTGAGCGTCGTGCGGCGCTGGGTAAGGGGCCTGTCTTCCTGTACTACTTCCGCTGGGAATCGCCCGTTGATGGCGGCCGGCTGAAGTCGCCGCACACGATCGAGATTCCTTTCGCGTTCGACAATATTAAAGAATCGCGCCTGACATCGACCAGTCCGGATGCCCAGGCCCTTGCAGACAAGGTCAGTGCGACCTGGATCGCCTTCGCGCGAAGCGGTGATCCCAATACGTCCCGGTTGCCCAAATGGGCGGCATTCAACGCCAAGGATCGGCCCACTATGGTCTTCAACAACGAAAGCCGTGTGGAAAACGATCCACTTCGGGAGCAGCGCATCGCCATGTTCAGTGCTTTGAATCTGGCATGATGACTGCCAGATCTCCGCTATAATCCGTCCCCAATGTCAGTATTGAACTCCGGATCGCGGGTGGGATCTTACGAGATTCAGGCGCTGCTGGGCGAAGGCGGCATGGGAGAGGTGTATCGCGCTCGTGATACCGAGCTCGGTCGCGAAGTAGCGATCAAGGTTTTGACCGCGTCCTTCACCAACGATGCGCAGCGGGTGAAGCGCTTCGAGCAAGAAGCGCGGACACTCGCCGCGCTGAATCACCCGAACATCGCTCAGATCTATGGGCTCGAGCGCAGCGATGGCAGGACGGCGCTGGCGATGGAGATCGTCGAAGGCTCGACGCTTGCGGAACGCATCTCACATGGTCCGATTCCCATCCCCGAGGTTCTTGGTATTTCGAACCAGATTGCCGATGCCGTGGAGGCCGCGCACGAGCGCGGCATTGTGCACCGGGACCTGAAACCCGCCAACGTAAAGATCAAGGCCGACGGTATGGTGAAGGTGCTCGACTTCGGCATCGCGAAAGCGCTCGACCTATCCACCGCGGGCGGTGGGCCCGACGCGCCCACGAAGTCGGGGATGACCGAGGAGGGGGCCATCATCGGCTCGGTTGGCTATATGAGCCCGGAGCAGGCGCGGGGCATGCCGGTCGATCAGCGCACTGACGTCTGGGCTTTCGGTTGCTTGTTGTACGAGATGCTGACCGGTCGGCCCGCGTTCCTGGCAGGGGATACTGCGAGCACGCTCGCGCGAGTACTCGAGGGCAGCGCGGACTTTGATGCGTTGCCGGCGGCGGTCCCGCCGGAGGTGCGACGTGCGCTCGAGCTGTGTTTGCGCAAGGATCCGCGACGGCGGCTGCGCAACATGGGCGACGTGCGGCTCGCGCTCGAGGGGGAGTTCGTCACCTCCACGTCGCTGCGACTGCCGGTGTGGCGGCGCGCCCTGCCGGCTGCGGCGGCGCTCGGGCTCGGTTTGGGCCTCACGGCCATTTACCTGCTGACCCTGAGGCCTCCCGCGTCATCCACCGCGATTGCTCCTTCGCCTTCGGTTACGCGTTTCGCAATTTCAACGGCTGCGGCGCCGCTCGCATCGCTCGGGGGACTCGATCTCGCGATATCGCCCGACGGTCGGCGAATCGCGTACTTCGCTCAAAAAGGCGACAGCAATCACGTTGAGCTCTACGTGCGCGAACTCGACATGCTCGACGCACGGCCTTTGCGGGGAACCGAGTTGGTGCAAAATGGCACCGGAAACATGAACCCGTTTTTTTCGGCCGACGGCAAATCGGTTGGGCTCTTTGTTCCTGGCCGTGGCGTCATCGGCGTTCCGATCGATGGCAGTCCGCCTATCAAGTTGCTCGATTCGCCGATGCGGGGGTTCATCGGCGCCACGTGGAACGCGGATGGCACACTGATCTATTCCTCAGGGACACTTTTGCAGCGAGTGTCCGGCGGGGGAGGCGGCACGCCCGAGCCGCTGATGCCGGAGAGGCAGGATCGATTCGTCGCGAGCCCGATGCCCCTGCCAGGTGGCCATGCTGTCCTGTTTCACGTCTTCGGCGGCGGCACGAACCGCACGAACCGCATCGCCGTGCTGAACCTCGACACGCACAAAGAGGAGACGCTCGTCGAAGGGGCGTCGAATATGTTCTATCTGGAAAGCGGGCATCTTGTGTTCGCGCGCGGCGACACGCTAATGGCCGTACCGTTCAAGCTCTCCGAACTCGCGGTCACGGGTGACGCTGTCGCGCTGGTCCAGGGTATACGGCACCCGTCCGGTGGAGCCGCCGACTACGCAATGTCAGCCAACGGCACGCTCGCCTACGTGCCCGCGAATGAAGGGACCGAGGCCCGTCGCGCAGTCGTGTGGGTCGATCGGCGCGGGAAGGTCATCGAGCGTGCCGTGCCCGATCTCGTCGTCAATCCGCGCTCGCCGCGTCTGTCACCCGATGGCAAGCGCCTGCTGCTCGTGACGGGGCTGAGCGGCGATGGAGATCTCTGGAGCTACGATTTGGGCGGTCAGCCGCCAGTTCCGCTCGCGTTAGCTGAGGACAACGAGTGGCCGGTGTGGAGCTCAGACGGTCAACAGGTAGCGTTCGGCTACGGCGGCAATTCCCCGATTCTACTGCTTCCGGCCGACGGCGGTCTGCAGACGCCGCAAGCGTTGGAGGTGCGCGGAATGCCGCAGGCGTGGTCGGCGACCGGTGAGTTACTGTTCGAATGGCCGCTGGGTAATCCCGACATCCTCGCCACTCGAGTCGGTACAAGCGGTGCAGCTCGCAAGGTTGTCGCATCGGAGTATGCCGAATTCAGTCCAGCACTATCACCGAATGGCCGCTGGCTCGCCTATGTCTCAAACCGCACGGGCGAAGACGAGATTTGGTCGCAGGCCTATCCCGACGGCGTCCCTGTGCGTGTGTCCAGAAACGGCGGTAACGAGCCGCAGTGGTCGGCCGATGGAAGCGAGCTCTTCTATCGAATGGGCGACGCCATGATGGTCGCGTCGGTGAAGCCCGGCGCCCAGTCCGCGTTCTCGGAGCCGACAGTGTTGTTCTCAGGCCCCTACGTTCAACACGCGGGGGCGGGAGTCGGCCGCGGCAGTTATGCCGTGGCTCGCGACCGGTTCCTCATGATTCTGCCGGAGGATGAGCGCCACGCGGCCGCGGCGGCCAGTATCGTCATCGTCGAGAATTTCATCGAAGAAATCAAACAGCGCATGCGTCTAAGTGCGAAATAACGCGGCTGAAACGTTACACGATTTCAGGGCGCTACAATCCGCGCCCATGAATCGACGCTCCTTTCTTCAAGCCACCGGTAGCACGGTCGCACTGCAGAAAAACGGCGATGCTGTGTTCCTGCACCTGCGGTGCTTGCCGTTGATGCGGCGCCCGTTGGAAAAGTCACATGGCTCCTCACCGGTCGCGGAGGAGCGAACTCGGTTCTCTTCGAGTTAGTTCTAAGACCGTCAGGTGATCCGCAAACTGGCGCCGAACGCACCGCCGCCGGGGCCGCGAGGTCAGGAATCGGGCCATCGACGGCAGGGTTTGGGTGCTGCGAATTCTTCATGGCGCCCGGCTGGCCGATCTTTCGTTACTCCTCTGATGTTTCCGTAGAGACCGATTTCGTCAGGCCCTGACCAAATCGTGACAAAACGAGGGCCCTTCAGAGACATAGGCGGGTGTAGACTGCGCCGGTATTTCAGGGAGTCGACGAATGGGTTTTCGCCGATTGGCGTCATTTCTGGCGATGACGGCGGTTCCTGCCATCGCATTCGCATGGCTGGGTTGGCGTCTGATCGACATGGACCGCGTCACGGAAACGCAGCGCGTCCGTGAACGATTGGATAACGCGGCGGTGCTCGTTGCTGCTGCGCTGGATCGCCGTTTGGCCGGCATTGAGGAGCAGTTGGCGCTCCTTGCGAATGGAACGGCGACCGATTCAACGACTCTGCCGAATGACGCTTTGATGGTCCGATTTGATCGGAATGGCGTCGAAGCCTGGCCCCCACAACATCTGCTTTACTATCCCGTCGCGGCGGCGCCGGACGAAGCGCCCGCAGATGCTTTCGAACATGGCGAAGCCCTGGAGTTTCGGCGGCGTGATTTAGCCGGCGCCATCAACGTTTATCGCGGCATTGCTAAGGCCAGCGACGCGCGGATTCGCGCCGACGCCCTCGTGCGTGTGGCGCGCAACCTTCGCCAACTCGGCCGTTACCACGAGGCGCTCTCGGTTTACGACGAACTGGAGCGTCTGGGTCCTGTTCCCATCGGTGGAATGCCTGCAGACCTCGTGGCGATCCTGGGCCGCTGCGATATATCGGTTCCACTTCAACGCCATTCCGATTTACTCCAGGAATCGAAACGTCTCGCTGCGGGTCTCGATGAAAGCCGATGGGTTCTGGATCGCGACACTTACTGGGCTCTGTTTACAGAGCGTAAGTGCGGCTTATCGGCTGATGCCGAGCCGTCCCCCATCAATGCCCGGCGTCTCGAACTCGCGGCGGTCGTGGATTGGTTCTGGCAGGAATGGCGCGGAAAAGGAGGCGAACTCGCAAACTGGCGTGGGCGCGAAAGCGTGGACATCGGAGACGGAGTGATGCTAGCCGTTTGGCGCGGTGGCGCCGATCGCGTGGCCGCATTCATTGCCGGACCGCAATACGTCGAAACGGAGTGGAGTTCCGATTGGAAAGACCAAAACGTCGACCTGTTATTGCTGGATCGGAGGGGCCGTGTTTTTGCCGGCCGAACGTTTGCCTCCGGAGTTCCAACCGGAGTTCCAACCGGAATTCCAAATGCCGCTGCTCCAAGGCTGCCATGGACGCTGACCGTCGCCAGCCGCGATCCCACCATCGAATTCGCTGAACACGCGAAACGGCGCCCGTTGTTGTTTGCAGGCCTGGCGATGATCGCTCTGGTGATGATCATTGGCGGCTATTTCACGTCCCGCGCAACGGCGCGTGAACTGGCCGTCGCAAGGCTCCAATCGGATTTCGTCTCTACGGTCTCTCATGAATTCCGCACGCCGCTGACTTCGATGCGGCATCTCACCGAACGTCTGGCCGCCGGGGCCGTGAATTCCACGGAACGCCGCTCCGAGTATTACTCGGTATTGGCTCGCGACACGGAACGTCTGCACCGGCTAGTGGAAGGCTTGTTGGATTTCGGGCGTATGGAGGCCGGCAGACGCGAGTATCGATTCGAGGAAATCGACGCCGCAGCGCTGGTTGCTCATGTCGTGGCGGAATTCCAGAGCCCGCTTGAAAACCGCGGCAGCCGCCTGGAGTTCGATGCCGCCGGCGGTGCGACCGTCCGCGCAGATGCTGAGGCGCTTGCTCTCGCAATCCGAAACTTGATCGACAACGCCTTGAAATATTCGCCGGAGTCGTCCGCGGTTCACGTCGAACTGGCTCGCGAGGCGGGAAGGCTTGCCATACGCATTCGCGATCAAGGCATCGGCATTCCTCGATCGGAACAGAAAAGGATTTTTCGAAAGTTCGTGCGCGGCGCTGAAGCGAAGGCGCTGAGCATCAAGGGAACCGGAATCGGCCTCGCCATGGCGCACCACATTGTGAGCGCCCATGGCGGCGAAATCAGAGTCGAAAGCGAACCCGGCCGCGGCAGCACTTTCATGATCCTGTTATAGGGAGAACGATGGCTCAAGGCGCACGTATCCTCGTGGTGGAAGACGAACTCGGTATCGCTCTCGCGCTTGAAGACGATCTGCGCGACGAAGGATACGTTGTCGAACGTCTCGGCGACGGCGAAAGCGCCGTCCGCCGCGCGCGCGACCAACCGTTCGATCTCATTCTTCTCGACGTCATGCTGCCGCGTAAGGATGGCTTCGACGTATGCCGCGATCTGCGCCGGTCCGGCATACGCGCTCCGATCATTCTTCTTACGGCGAAGACGCAGGAAGCGGAAAAGGTTCTGGGCCTCGAAATCGGCGCGGACGATTACGTCACGAAACCGTACAGCCCACGTGAACTGCGCGCACGAATAAAGGCGGCGCTGCGCCGTGCGTCGGGCGAGTTGCCGGAGATCCATCGTTTCTCCGATATCGAAGTGGACTTTGCGCGATATGAAGTCCGCCGCGCCGGACGCCTTGTCGAGGTGACCCCGATTGAATTCAAGCTGCTTTCCGCGCTGATTCGGCATCGCGGCCGGGTCGTCACGCGCCGGCTTTTGCTCGATGAAGTATGGGGGCGAGATACGTTTGTGACGGATCGTGTCGTGGATAACCAGATCGCTAATGTCCGAAAGAAGATTGAGCCCAATCTTGCCGAACCCCGTTTTGTAATCAGCGTCCGCGGCGCCGGATATCGATTCGATGGATAGACAAAGACAAAACTGTGACACGGCGAAGATTCTCCGAAAGAGCTTCCCGCCTAACTTCCTACGCAGGAGGTTCAAGACATGAGAAATCAAATTCGACAAATAGCGGCCGCCGCAATCGTGCTGACGGCGATGTGGATCGGCGGCCTGGCTGGCCAACAGAAAAACAGCCAGGATCCAGGAGTTTTGTTCCGCGCGGCTGAAATTAAAGAAGTCACCGAGGGCGATCTGAAAGGCGCGATGGAACTGTATAAGAAAGTGGCCGCGAGTAAAGACCGCGCGCGCGCGGCGCAAGCGCTCTTGCGCATGGCTGCGTTATATCGAAAGTCAGGCGACGCCGAGGCGCAGAAAATCTACCAGCGGATCGTGCGCGAGTTCCCCGACCAGAAGGAAGCCGTGACTGCGGCGCGCGCGCAACTCGGAGCAAATGGGCTCACCACAGCCGTACGCGGCGAGCGCGCCGTCTGGACCGGACCGAAAGTCGATCTGTTCGGCCGCGTATCTCCCGATGGTCGGTTTATTTCGTTCACCGACTGGGCAGGGTTTGCCAACCTTTCGTTCTACGATCTTCGAACGAACAAGGACCGTCCTCTTACCGGAAACAAGGCATCGTTCCGTGACGATCCCAATACCGGCGAGGCGCAGTGGTCCGCCGTGTCGCCGGACAGCAAGTCTGTGGCGTACCTCTGGATCAATTTTAGAGAGGAGTTGTGCGAGGCGCGTATCGTCTCCACAGCGGAGGGAGGAATTCAACAGCCTCGCCAGCTGCTGAAATTCCCAAAGGGTGAATGTCCGGAAGTTCGGGATTGGTCGTCTGACGGCAGGTTTCTGGCCCTTGGCTACGGGGGTAAAGGTGAGGTCGCGATTATGAACGTGGCGGACGGCTCGATCCGCGTGCTCAAATCGGGGATAGTTCTGGGCAAAGACGCGCGAATGTTCTTTTCGCGGGATAGCCGCTACCTCGCCGTCGGTCTGAACATTGCAAACCTTGGCGAGAATCCCCAGGACGACGTGTTCATTCTGGGAGTGGATGGCAAGCACGATGTCCGCGCCGTTGAGAATGCGGCGGACGACCGCGTTGTGGGGTGGTCTCCTGACGGGAAGTTTCTGCTGTTTCGCAGCAAACGTACACCGTCGTGGAGCCTGTGGGCGCAGCCGATATCGAACGGACGCCCGCAGGGCGCGCCTCAACTCGTCAAGACGGATATCGGAGAAAGCCGTTCACTTGGCGTCACGAATAACGGTGCGCTGTACCTTTACAAATACGCCGGCGACCGGGATGTGAAAGTTGCGCGAATCGATCTGACTGCCGGAAGGCTTATCGGAGAACCGGTTCACTTCTCACAAGGCCTGCTGCCGTCACCCTGGTCTGCTCATTGGTCGCCCGACGGCAAATACCTTGCCTATCCGGTTCGCGGGGAAGACATTGGCATCGCCATCCGTTCCGTGGATACGGGCGAGGTTCGCCAACTGCTCAACGTCGGACCGGTTCAGGATTTGAGCTGGTCGCCGGATGGGCGTTCCTTCATTGCGAAAACGGAGAATCGAGAACACGAGGGCGTTTTTCAGATCGACATTCAGAGCGGCAGAACGACGTTCATCGCGGAGACCCGAGGATTTTCCTTCCCACGCTGGTCAGCGGACGGAACAAAAATCTACTACATCCTCCGCGAAGCGCAGGTCGTGCGCGAGCGCGATATGCAAACCGGAGTGGAGCGGGATGTTTTCAAGAATCCAGGTCCCGGGCAGATCGAAATATCGCCGGATGGGAAATCCCTTGGGGCCCGGACGTTCGACCAGCCGTCACAAACTTCATCGGTGTGGATTGTTCCGCTCGCAGGAGGTGAACCGAGAGAGCTGTTCCGAATCCCGACGTCGGCTACGATTGGAAGCTGGACTCAGATGTCATGGACGCCGGACAGCCGTGCACTTCTGACGGCCCGAAAAACCGGCACAGCCGGAGAACTGTGGCTCACCGAGGTTGAAAGCGGGCAAGGCCGGAAACTCGATATCGATGTCAGCCGGTGGACTACCACTGAGCCTGGCCCGCTCAGTGCCTTTGCGCTATCGCCGGATGGGAAATCCATCGCGTTTTACATGGGCTCCGCCCGCAACGAAGTATGGGCGATGGAGAACTTCCTCTCCGCGTTGAAATAGTGGAATAGAGCAGAGTTTTGGGGGCAGACACCGAATTCATGTGTTATCCCGCACCTCGCGCGGA
Source organism: Terriglobia bacterium (assembly GCA_035712125.1). Lineage (GTDB taxonomy): Bacteria > Acidobacteriota > Terriglobia > 20CM-2-55-15 > 20CM-2-55-15 > DASTBJ01. Next base: position 4,568 of record DASTBJ010000176.1, on the reverse strand, counting down.
AACTGAGCACAACAACCACCCCGGCCGCGCCGACTTTCTTAAAGTAGCGTTACATTTGTTAATCGGCGCGGCCACCCGTCATCGAAGAGGAGGGAACTGGGCTCTTTCTACTGTAATCATCCGCTAACGTGTGCGGTTACTAATCTGCAGAAACAACTTCTCGTATCGATCCGTAACGGCGTCCCACGAATATCGGGCGCGGACTCGAGACGGCGAACGTTCGCGCAGGCGTGCGACCAGCGCGGAATCGGAAAGCGTGGTTTCCGTCCAACCAGAAAATAGAGCGATCCCGGGAAACCATAACGGAATACCTGTTATGCGGCCTGGAGAAAACGGGGGACGCCTTAAAGAGGGACCTGAAAACCGCCCCTGATACTTGGCGCAAGTCGCTTATACGCCTATCCGCCGGAAAGCCCCGGAAAGCCATGGTGTCTTCGCCGGACATGCATACCGCGACAATGCTGAATCACCAAACGTAGTTCCTCAAAAGTCAGGAGGCAGCGCGATCGAAGATCGCGCGAGGGGAGGTTCCCAAGCGCATCATTACAGAGGTTTGCAAAGGGAACCCCCGCCCGCGCCGCATCGCGGCGCTGCCCCCCTGACTCAGGGGGCGTGGCACGACGCAGGAATCTTTTTCAGCATCCACTAGTAGCGCCCGAGGTCAGCGCCGAGTTGTACGTCTCCGGGAAACTGTGCGTGAATTGCGTTGAGGTAACCGCGAGCCTGTTCCGGCCCTGTCGGGTTGGGAGCGAAATGCGTGATGACGACGCGCTTTACCTCGGCAGCCTTTGCGAGTTCTCCGACCTGGCTGGGCGTCATGTGATGGGCGTGCATATGCCATTCGAACCCCGTTGGCGTTGCATTGGGTGCAGTCGCACGCGCGCCCCGGCCAACGCCCGCAAGCACTGCATCGACGTCGATCATCTCGCTCACGAGAAGGTCGGCGCCGCGAGCGAGCGAAACGACGGCTTTGCTCGGACCGGTATCGCCGGTGTAGACGATCGATCGGTCCGCCAGATCGAACCGGTACGACAAGGACACGCCTTCAGCTCGATCCGTGTTCCCTTCAGGCAGGCTGAAGTGGCTGTTCTCCGCAACGGTAACCTTGAACCCATCCACGGTGACCACCGAACCGTCTTTCATTTCGACTGGCTGGATGTCGGCGCTCCATCGCTGTCCGGGTATTCCATATCCGGCTCGCATGGCTGGCGCGGCAGCGGCGAGCAGACCATCAATGAACGCCTTGGTGCCGGGAGGCCCGTAAACACGCAGCGGCCCTCTCGTTTCGAGTTGCATCCGCAAACCGATGACCGCAAGCATGCCTGCCGTGTGGTCAAAGTGCAGGTGACTCAGGAACACGGCGCGCAGCGCGGACACGCGGAGATTCGCTTTGGCAAGCTGCGCCACCGCGCCGTCGCCGGCATCGATGAGATACGGTTGTCCACCAACGAGTAACACGTTCGCCGGTTGTGCGCGGTTGGCTTCGCTGATGGGCCCGCTGGCCGTTCCGAGAATGATGAACTCGCTGTGCGCCTGCGTTCCCGCTCCAGCGACGCCAGGTCCGCGCTGACCTGGATACTCCGACGCGAAACCAACCAGCGCAAGGGACACGATCAATCCACTCCACACTCGTTTCATTTGTGCTCTTCCCCCAAAAACGGCTTCACCATACATAGAGTGAAAACGGCATGCTGTTTTCAGGCCGTCTTAATTCGAAGATCAGTTACCTTGGCGGCTGCTGCAGAATAGTCTCTCACGGTTAAAGAGCCCTAATACTTTTGACTGAGACCTGAAGCGTAGATCGCCATGGTCGGCTTTTGTTTGATGGCTTAACCGGCGTGCTGTATACAAGAAGGCACTTTTTATTACGTAACTGGAGTTTACGTATGCGACGCCATTTTTCGGCCATACTTCTAGCCATTGCACTTGTAGTTCTGCCCGCTGCCGCACAGGAACCGGTCGATCTGGCGATGGTCGCCCGAATCAAGCAGGAGGGACTTCAGCGCTCGCGCGCCCGGGAACTCTTTATGACGCTGACCGATAGGATCGGCGCCCGCCTCACCGGCTCTCCAGCGCACAAGCAGGCAGCGAACTGGGCGAAAGACCGACTTGCGGAATTCGGGCTCACCGATTCACGCCTTGAGCCCTTCGCGTTCGTGCATGGGTGGTCGCTGGAAAAGATATCGGTGGAGATGACGGAGCCTCGCTACATGCCGCTCATCGCCTACGCCGAAGCCTGGACTCCCGGGCTGTCGCGCGTCGTGACCGGGCGTGTCGTCTACGTCGGCAACAAGACGCCCGCCGAAGTTCAGGCCATGGCAGAGCAGTTGCGGGGCGCGATCGTGCTCCGAGACTTGCCGCAGACGCAGTTTCTCGATGTGGACCGGCCGCAGCCCGGTGTTTCGAACGCTCCCATCCAGACCGGCAATCCTGCAGCACCGTTCGGACGCCCTGCCCGGGATGCCAACGACCTTCGAGGCATTCTTCAGCGCGCGGGCGCGGCCGTGATCCTCAAGCCCAGCCCCTACCGCGACGGAACTGTAGCCGTGCTGGGGCAGCAGACCACCACAGCCACCGACGTGCCATCGATCGTCGTCGCTGCCGAACAATACAACGTCCTGGCGCGGCTGGCATCGAGCGGGCTGACCCCGCAGGTACGCATTGAATTGCAGACGAAATACTACGAAGACGATAAGAATTCCTACAACGTCCTCGCCGAAATCCCAGGCAAAGATCCGGCGCTGCGAGACGAAGTAGTGATAATCGGAGCGCATCTGGATTCCTGGCACACCGGGACCGGCGCGACGGACAACGGCGATGGCGCCATTGCCGCGATGGAAGCCATGCGTATCCTGGCTGCTTTGAATGTTCAGCCACGCCGTACAATCCGCGTTGCGTTGTGGAGCGGCGAAGAACAGGGGCTGCTCGGCGCGCGCGCCTACATCAAGCAACACCTCGATGATCCAGCATCACGTAACAAGCTGGCGGTTTACTTGAATGACGATCCCGGCAGCGGCAAAACGCTGGGTTTCTATATGGAGAGGAACCAGGCTGCGAAGGCAATCTTCGATGCATGGCTGGAGCCGCTGAAAGATCTCGGCGTTACGCGCAATATCGATGAAGCGATCGGAAGCACGGATCACGTCCCCTTCGATGAAGTGGGAATGCCGAGCTTCAACGCGATCAAGGATTTCGACAACTATGACGTCCGCACGCGCCACACGAATGCCGACTTCTCCGATCGAGTCACCGAGGACGAATTGAAGCAGTCCGCAATCGTGCTCGCTACGTTTGCCTGGCACGCCGCTCAGCGAAATGAAAAGATTCCCCCGCGTGCGCCGAGAGCGCGCTGAGTTCCGGATACACCAGCGAGTCAGCGCCATTCGCGACACCGTGCGACTGCTGGGAAGTCGGCGTCTCCACGACAGCGAACATGCACAATTGCTCGCCCAAGGGTTTCAACATGACGCACACCGATGTCGAAGCCGGAATTACAGCCGGTTTCGTGAACTTCAACGGTGGGTTGCCCGACGATGTGCACATGTTCAAGATCCGGAACGGCAAGATCGAAATGATTACATCCTGGCAACGCCCGCAACGTGTTCTTGTTTGCGCTTCCCCAATAAACAACGCTCCATCGTCAAGAGGTGAGACCATGTTATCCCGTGCGCGCTTAATGCTTCTGCTTGGCCTCTGCGGCATCGCCGCAGCCCAGACTCCCGCCACTCGAACGGATATCGATCCGAACTCGCTGTCGCGTTTCCCGATTGTCCAGCGCTCCGAAATGAAGACAGACGCCGACCGCGCTGCCTACGACTATGTCGTGGGAACTGAGCCCCGGACCACTCCGCTACGAGGGCCCCGCGGTCTGTCCTTGTACAGTCCTGGCTCGGCGGAAGCGCTTGAACGGCTCAATCGCTACCTGCGCAACGATAGCGTCATTGGACGCCGGTTGTTCGAGCTATGCGCCATCATTGGGGCGTGGGAAATCCAGCAGCAATATGAATGGTCCAGCCATGAACCCGCGGCGTTGCAGTTCGGAGTCAGCCAGAAGGCCATCGATACGATTAAGTTTAACCGCCCGATCGAGGGATTGCCTGAAGACGAGACAGTTGTCATTCAGATGGGCCGCCAGATCTTCCGCGAGCACCGGCTCGACTCCGAACTCTACGCACGCGCCGTCAAGCTGTTTGGGCGGCAAGGCACGCTGGAGCTGTCGATCACCATGGGGGACTATGTTCTTGCGGGGATCATGCTTATCACTGCGGATCACCAGTTGCCGCCCAATCGGCCTGCATTGTTGCCAGCCCGTAAGTAGTAGCGGTTCGATAAGGAGACAGACGTGAGTACACGAACTCGAATGACGACGATTTTGTGCGGCCTGGTGGCTACCACTACGATCGCGCTCGTCGCTGCACAGGTGGGGTTGTCACTCCAGACGCAGACACTGCTGGCACCCTCGTTCACCGCCGCCCAGGCTGCGACGGGTCGAGCCACTTACACTGAGAACTGCGCCTCGTGCCATGGGGCGAACCTCGATGACGGAGCATTCGCGCCGGCACTCCGCG
>DASTBJ010000175.1:0-21928 GCA_035712125.1 Terriglobia bacterium | reverse complement strand
ATGTTGATCGGGCGTGGAACAACATTCGAAGCGACCCGCGATTCCATGCATCGATCCAGCGTCTCGGCCTGCCCTGACCTGCGTGCTATACTCCCGCAAACTCGTCCTCGTGGGAGGAATCATGAAAACGCGATTGTATTGTGCATGCCTCGCGCTTCTGATCGGCATATCCACAACGAGCGCCTTCCTCGCGTGCGGAGATAAATTCCTTGTCGCTACCCGGGGCACTCGATATCAAAAAGCTCCCGTAAAGCGAGAACCCCACGCGATTCTCATCTGGTCGAATCCGACTTCAGAGTTAGCGAAGGGATTGGCCGGTGTGCCGGTTGACGACACTCTGCGTAAGGTAGGTTATCAACCTACGACGGTGACATCGGCGGCGGACTTCGATACTGCGCTCAATCGTGGAGGTTGGGATCTGGTGATTTTCGGGCTGGATGACGCATCGGCAGTGGCCAAACGGTTATCGGGGAACGCGCCAGTCCTGCTGCCTGTCGCGCATAATGCCACCGACAACCAACTGAGACAGGCCAGGACGGGATACACAATCGTCCTAAAGGGCCCCGCGAAGAAAGATTCTTTTTTGACTGCCGTCGATCAGGCCCTCGCTCGGAAAACGAAAAAGAGTGCGGCGGTACGGGCATTTGACTGAGCCAATTCGTGCTGTTGCCGCTCTGTTACCGACGCTTCTTCTGATTCTCCTGACCGCGACGGCCGCGGCCGCCCAGGCGTGGGTGCTACCCAAAGGAGCCGGAACCGTCACGTTCCTGCATCAGCGACTCTTCAACACAGGTCACCGTCGTATTGGAGGATTTCTCGCCGAGGTCGGACAAAGCACCAACATGGCATTCTATGTTGAGGGTGAGTACGCGTTGACCGATAGACTGTCGGTCGCCGCAGGAATACCCTTCGTTTCGTCGAAACTAACAGCGACGAGACCTCCTCCGCCGCCGATTCCTGTGTTTGCCTGGGATGCTTGCCATTGCTGGCAGTCCAGTTTTCAGGACTTCGGGATTACTGCGCGCTACAACCTTATGAACGGAACCTTCGCGATGACACCGTCCGTGTCGTTCGGTACGCCGAGCCATGGCTATGAATACCGGGGCGAGGCTGTTGTAGGTCGTAATCTCACCGAAGTACGGTTCGCGCTGGATCTGGGACGACGCCTTGATGCCATTTCACCCAGTCTCTCGGTGCAGGGCCAGTACTCGTATGCGGTGGTGGAACGGCCCATCGACGACATCCCCAACAATCGCAGCAACGCCAGAGCACAAGCCGCATACGCGTGGGCGGCGAAACTTTCAACTTACGGCTTCGTGTCTTGGCAACGTACCCATGGCGGGCTCACATTCGGCTCCCCCGTACCGGGTTCTCCCGATCCCTTTCCCGGTGAAGTCAATACGCCTGAACGGCTGGAGCAGCACGATCGAATGATGCGGGATAACTACTGGCATGTCGGCGGTGGTGCGTCATTCGGCTTCGAGAAGTTTGATGTGTTCGGGTCATATACCGAATATGTCGCAGGTACAGATACCCATGCCGGCAGGGGATTCACGCTGGGCATCAGTTTCCCGTTTCAGCTCGGCGGGTCTCGATAAACACTGCTTGCGAGCAACGCGTAAGCGATGTGCAGGACGAATATGTCAGCGCCCGGCAAGCGACAACTATGATCTACAGCGTGAAACTCCTCTTATTTGATCGCAGCTTGAGGGTGCAGCGATGAGGGTAATTCGCACCGCTGTAACGATCGTGATCATGTTCTGTTTTTCGGCTTGCACGTTCAGAGAGGGAATCATTACCAACGACGAGGTGGCCAGGCAGCGTTTGTCCTGGCTGCAGATCGAGTTGCTCCTCTACCACGAGAAGAACAAGACCTATCCCGCAACGCTCCGCGAAATGAATTCCAACGTTGAAGGCGGAGCGGGTCATTATGATCCCGAGGACCTGAAGGGCATCATTGAATCGGGTGTCGCCGATGGCTACCTCTTTCGATACGAACGGTCTCCCTTGAATGCAGAAGGGACTGCTCCCGGCTATAACATTCATGTCCGCCCGCTGGAATTTGGCAAGACCGGAACGTGGAGCTTCTTTTCAACGGAAGCGACCGGCGCTCACGGCACACGGGAAGATCGGCCTGCCGGCACGTCCGATCCGCAAGGAATCAGCATTCCCCGCGTCTGATCCGCGCCGATAATTGCTAGTTCCTGAGCTGCCCAGATCATAATTCCAACTACGACATTCCCCGCCGCGCTGCCCGACGGATTCTACTACCCGTCCCCGGCCGACTTTCGTCGAGTCTGGTATCCGTGGCCTGATACACATCGCCCAGTTGCCGCCCAATCATGCGGGGACCGTTTTTCTCTGAATACACACTTCACTCGATTTGGGGCAAACTAACGGCTGTACTACCGTCGTGGCTCCGATCTGCTCCTGGGAGACTTCCATACCCATTGCTGCAATCGGTTAAACCGCAAACGTTTTTAATACCGCCGATTTCCGGCCTCTCAAGAGAGGATGTGATGAGAAGAGTGTCCCTGCGATTTCTGACCCTGATTACTGGTTTACTGCTGTTAACAGCGCGTGCGGCCTATGGGCAGGATCCTGATCCTCTCGTGACGCCGCCGCCAAATGTCGTGCTGCCGAACCCGAACGGAATTCCGGTGGGCCCATTCGGCGGTCTGGAAGGTGGTGCCTATGTGGCGCGTGTGGACGATCCCTCCGCCGCATGGTTCAATCCTGCCGGACTGTCGCGGGCGAAGACGGCGCAAATCACCGGCAGCGCGGGGCTCTACCAGTTCACGACGGTGGCGCCCGAATCCTTGCCGAACCCGGGCGGAGCCCTGGATCAGATCCCGAATTTAATCGGGTACTCCATGAATGCCCTTAAGACATGCACGATGGGATTCGCTATCGTGACCAACAACCATTGGAACCAGGAAACGGATTCCGAGTTGACCTTCGGAACCGCGGCCTCAGGCGAGCGTTTTGGATACTCCGCCGATGCGGAGTTTACGCGGCGTCATCTGAACCTCAGTGGCGGGTGCGAGAAAGGACGATGGCGGTACGGAGCGGGCGCGGTCTTCTCGGTGAACAGTTTGCGGTTGGTGGACACGATCAGCGATCGTTTAAGCAGTAGTACAGGTTTGCGTACCCTTCTTCTGACATCCAGAAAGTCCGGAAGCTCACTTCAGTTGCGGCCGGTCCTGGGCGTTCAATACGATTGGTCCTCCGAGTTTCGCCTCGGACTCGTGATGCGCACACCAGCGGCGACACTCCATCGGAGCGGACAGTATTCGGCGGATGGCACGCTCAATATTTCAGGTGGTACGACGGGACTTTCGGTTTTCGACGATGAAGCCGAGTTCACATACAAGGCGCCGTGGGAGTTTCAAGCCGGCGTAGCGTACATCGGTCAGCGCGCTCAAGCTGAATTCGATGTCCAGCAGCTTACGGGGCTGTCGTCGTATACGCTGCTGGGGACGGACAATCCGGTCGTCATCTATAACGATAACGGCCAGGGTGGCCCGCCCACAGTTGAGATGAGGCCGTTCGACGGTCTTTCCTCAGGAGCTCGTCCTGTCACGAACATTGCGGTGGGCGGGCACTATCAAGTATCCGCAGACCATTCGTACAAGATCCACATTGGCTTCACAACAGACAACTCGCCAGTGCACTCCAGCGACGAAGTGTTCGATCGCGTGGACCTCAATTCATGGACGTTCGGCCTTAGCGGCAAGGCGTCGAGGTTGCAGTTCGCTGGAGGACTGAATATCCGAAGTGGCGAGTCCGGTAATATCAACGTTCGCGATTTGCTGAACGGGCAACCCATTGTGACGTCGATCAAGATCAGAACAACAGCACTGATCTATTCGCTGTCGTACGAGTTTTAGGGAGCCTGATCAACGCTTACAAAGGGAACTCTGTTTTCGGAGGCAATTCTAGCGGTCGAGGGCCCAACCCGTGCCTCTTGTCCCCGGACCGTCGACCGACTGAATGAGGGCGATTTTACCGTTCGCATCGAACTTGAACAGGTGCAGATCCAGCCAGTCGTCGCGGAAATTGTGAATCGTGGCGGCGACCCCCATTTCGACATCCGTCACCGGCAGACGGCGAGGCGGGTGTTTCATCGTGGCTCCCCTCCAATAGCAGTCCCCGTTGGGCGTCGTGTAGGTGCCGTTTTCCCAGCGCCGACAGGGCGTGGCGAATCCAGGATCGTTCTTCGGGTCTTCCATCATGTCGTAGTAGGTGTTCGCCTGGCGGTTCATCTGTTCGCGCGTCAGACGTTTTCCCTCGGGCATCAGCGTTTCCCAATCCTGGTCCGAAGTCGCGATCACGCCCTGGGGGTTAAACGCGAAATTCCCTTCGCGTGCGATGATCGTCTCGATCTCGCTCACCTTCCCGCCTTCAGAGCGCAGCCGCACCGCGATCAGTGCCCGCGACGCTTTGCCCTCTCTGGTCTCGTCAACGGCTTGAGTCAGAGTGCTGCACCGCTCCCGGTCTGACGATGACAATCATCGAGCATCGAGTGCGAAAGTCGCAGGAATGAGGCTGCCCCGACTCTGCGCCCTGTATACCGTCAGTAATCATGTCGTGCACCCAGGGGTCTTCAACCGCTTGCCATAGAACAACCATTTCGTTTATAAACGGAGGCTTCTGTCGGTTGCCGTTTCCGAAAAAGTAATGGATTACTTTCCGCTGCTTAAGAAAGTGGCGGTATCCCTGTAAGCAAAAGGGCTTCGCGGAACTCCTCGCGAGCCGGGCGTTCAAGTTGTTTGTTTTACTCGCGTAGCTGCTGGTTCCTGCGCACAAGGAGCAAGGATGAAAAGCCGACGAGGAAGCTTGCGCTTCCTGACTCCCTCCCTCTACGACCTTTTCCGTAACTCCGTCGAAAGAAAAATGCGTCGCATGGCGCAGTGGACTGGGCGAGCCAGGCGTCGCCGCCTGCTTGAACTCGAAGCGCTCGAGCCACGCATGCTGCTGTCCGCGGATCTGTCGTACACCGCGACTGCCGCAGCTGACCTCACGCTACGCGTCGCCGATGTCGGAGGCATAGACACGCTTCAACTGGTCGACACGGCGGACCCGTCCGTCGTTCTGGCAGGGCAAGCGGTCAGCGGCATCGATGGAACTTCCGGATACGGAGCGCGCATTGACTCCACGGGAGTCGATGTCACTCTGCGGCTCGACCAGAGTGTCATGGCCGCGCAAGTGGCAGGCGGTATTCTCTTTGTCGGCGGCACGGGCGTAGACACGCTTGTGGGCGCCGCTCAGTCGGTCACATGGAACATTACGGGGGCAGGTGAGGGCGACGTCGGGCAGCTTCACTTTGTAGGCGTCGAGAATCTGACGGGTGCTGCAGACAATCAGGACGAATTTGTCCTGACGGGCGCCGCCAGCATCAGCGGTCTTATTCACGGCGGAGACCGTGGGTTTGACACCCTTGTTCTGAGCGGCGGCAGTTTCGCGTCTGTCGCCTATACGGCGACGGGTCCGGACTCCGGAACGATCGCACGTGATGCCGACCTTCTGCGATACGCGGGACTCGAGCCGATTGAGGACAACCTGGACACGGTTAACCGCACCATTGTCACCAGCGATCTGCCGGATAGCGCAAAACTCACTGACCTCGGGTCGCAGCTCAAACTGGAAAGCGTCAGTCTGATTCCAACCTTCGAGTCCGTTACCTTCTCAAAGCCGACGAATTCACTGACGATCGGACTTGGTGGAAGCACACTTCCATTCATCGAGGACAGCCTGGAGATTGGTCCGCTTGAACTGGGAGCGGCGGTCATTATCAACGGACAGGCGGGCGACGACCGCGTTGTCATTTCCGGCAACGTCAATCTTTTCAATTCCCCTCTGTCGATCTCTGCCGAAGAAATCCAGGTCGACCCCGGGGTCGCTATCTCTGCCGGCGATATCACCTTCGAGGCGACTTCCTCGACCAGTCTGACGTGGTCCCCCGGGATTGTCGGATTTCGCGTCGCCCTGGCAACCGCAACCATTGACCTCGGAGAAGGCTCCGTTCTTGCTGCTCGAGACGTCATTCTCAGAACCTCTGCGTCCACGACGAAGCTTGTTGACCTTGATATTGACCTCGCTCCTGACACGAGCGACGAGCTCAAACAATTGATCGACGAATCGGACCTCGTCGAGTTTGACGTGTTCGGTGCAGCCGTGTACTCGGAGTCCTCGTCTGCGATCACGCTCCATCGCGGAGCGGCTATCCAGGCGACGCGGGACGTCGAACTGGACGCAGATGCCTTCTCTCACGCATCAATCATTACGAAAGGTCGTTTCCTGGGCGTTACCTATGCGAGTTCCTCGCCTACGGCACAGGTCACCGTTAATAGCGGCGTGGAAATCATCGCCGGGCGGGATGTGGATGTTACCGTCGATGCACAAAACGTGCTCGATGTCGTCACGGTTGTACCCACGCTCGGCGACCTTGCCAACGTATCGCTTTCCTACGGTAAGGCGCGTACGAAGGGAAGCGTCGACATCGCTGTCGGCTCCTCTATTGCCGCAGAGAACGTAACGATCTCCACGCAGAATACCAATGCGTTTTCCAACATTGCGCTGGCCGCGGGTTTCGATCCCGGCGCGACGGCAGGAATTGGCGCCACCGGTGTACTCAGTTCCTTCGCTTCGGATGCTGAAGCCAATGTCGGCGGATCGATTGCGGCTGCGAGTGTTCTTTCGATAACAGCCGAATCCGTGAATCTTGAAAACGTTTCGCGCGCAACTGCGGCGGTGTTAAATCCGGCAGGGGCAAACCCCCAGGTGGACGAGATCGAATCCTTCCTCGAAAGCCTCTCACTCACCCGGGAAGTTGCCGGACAAACAATCGATCCGAACGGACCCGGACCGGATCTTGGGTTCGCCGGAGCCGTGGTGATCGCTCGAAGTTCGAACACCGCCAACGCATCCATCGGCGATGGTGCCCGCGCAGCCGCATTAGACGGGGTGATAGTAAATGCTGTCGCGGAAGATAGTTTCAAGATGAGTGCGACGGCCACGGCTGGTGACGCGGCCCTCGCATCGGTCGGCGGCGCAGTAGCGGTCGGAGATGCTTCCAATGAAGCAACCGCTTTGATTGGCGATAGCGCGGCCGTCGATTCCGCTCACGCCGTTGAGATTACGGCGTCGGCGAGCATACCCAACCAGGTTCCGAGTTTTGATCCTTTACTGGACCTGAATGATGTTGATGCCGAGAACGGCGCCGAAAGCGTCACCGAAGAGTACGACGACGGGCAGGCAGTGAAGGAGGCGGTTGCGGCAGCATTCGCGCCGTTCGACGCTTACCTTGAAGCTGTCCTTGGAGACGAGGACCAGATCGGAACGACTTTCGTTCACGCCGGTGGAAGCGCGCCAGGGGGTTCTTCACCGAGCGCAGCCGATATTGCGGGCGGTGTCGTCATTCTTGATGTATCGAATGTCGCGACCGCCGCCGTGTCGGCAGACGCGAAAATCAATCAAGGTATTACCGGTATCCTGCCGGCTGCATTGGATCAGGATGTCATCGTTCATTCAGAGAGTGTTGTCGGAACCGTACATCTCGGCGGCCAGGAGTCCGCGCTGAATTTCCCATCAGGCGCGGGAGCGGCGGCCGCAGTCGGTGGATATTACAGCGGGATATTCATAGAGAACCAAAGTGCAGCGTCCATCGGCGATGGCGCCGTCGTGTCGGCTGGACGCGATGTGGTCGTGTCTGCCCAAACTCTGACGGACGTACTGTCCGCGCTGGAGAATGGATCCGAAAGCAATACGGTAGGCATTCAGGGAACTGTTGGCTTTGTCGAAGTGCACTCAGGTGCAGCGGCTACCGTCGAAGATCAGGCAGTTGTGAACGCAGGCCGGCATATCACCGTGGGCGCCGCTGGTGTGGTTGAAGTTGTCAACCTGACAGGCGGCGTGGCATCCGGTGATACGGTTGGCGCCGGCGCGTCGGCTTCCCTCACCAAGGTAGAACACGATGTTCTCGCGCAGATCGGCGATGCGGACGGATTCGTCGAGCCTGGCGCAGCCGGTTCGGTGAATGCTGGAGGAAACGTGAGCGTCCAGGCATTGGCCTTGACGGATGCCATTTCCTTGTCCGTTTCGGGCATTGCTTCGCAGGGACAATTTGAGCGAACCGGAGGCGTGGAGGACTTCCAGGTCCTGGAGTTCGGCTTCGGAGTATCGGGCGACGTTGCGCTCAACGATGTCCGTGCAACCACTCACGCGGAGATCGAGAACCAGGACGTTGATGCGGCCGGGGCTATCGTCATCAACGCAACGGATGCGACGCAACTCGCCGCGGCAGCCGGCGCGATCGTTTCGGCTAACCACCTGGGCATTGGCGGCGCATTCGGATCGAACGAGCTTGAGCGAGACACCGTAGCTCGTACTCGGAACGCCAACCTGCAGATTGCATCACTCACAGTTACAGCGGAGTCTACAGACGACATCCTTACCCTCTCCGGAGGTGGCAGCGGCGCTGTCGCGAGTGCGGCCGTTGCCGGATCGGCAAGCGTTACTTCCACGTCAACGCTGACGGAGGCGTCGCTCGGTCAGGGTACTGATGTGAATGCAACTGGCGCTGTCGTGATTGATGCTGATGCCACCCATGCGCTGATGTCTGTGGCTGGCGCCGAAGCATCGAATGTCGACGGATTCTTTTCTGCCGCCGCCACACTCGACAAGATGAGCATCGATGCGGGCGCGCGCGCGTTCATCGCCGAGGAAGCCAGTGTAACGGCGGGGGCAGATATTCAGGTGACGTCGAACCTCGAAGATCACATCACCTCGATCTCAGCCGCTATTGGAGAGTCCGACGAGGAAGGCGAACACATTCGAGTCTACCGAAACGACGGAACCGGGGATCCCTTCGACTCGATTTCGGGCGAAGACGTTGGAGATGATGACCAGCTGACTACGGCGGTCGCGCTGGCCGATATCGATGACGACGGCGACCTCGACCTCATCCAGGGCAACTTCTCGACCTTCAATCAGATGTTCATGAACGAAGGTGGAGTTTTCGATGAAGGAAAAGCCCTGGGAAGAAATCCACTCACGCTCATTACCGAAAGAGAGGGTGGGCCGGTCCGGATTTCACCTCTTCTTCCCGAAATCGATGCGCCGAGCGCAGATCAGCTGGTTAATCTGACTGTACCCGATCTTACGCTTGCTCTGGCCACAGGTGACGTTAACAACGATGGATACGTCGACGTTATAGCAGGGAATTTCGGACAGCCCAGCCGCCTTCACTTCAATCGGGGAGAAGGACTTCTGCCGGTTTTCCAGCCCGCGATAAATCCGATAGTCAATCCGGCGATCCCCGGCGGCGTACCCATTCCGCTCGCGAGCTTCGACCCCGAAGAATTCTTCGGGCCGTTCGATCTGGGAAAAAACATTAACGGCTTTGGCGATCTCACAACATCTATCGCTCTCGGTGACGTGGATGGCGACGGCGATCTCGATCTGGTCATGGGCAACTTCGGTGCGCCCAACATGCTGTATGAGAACGATGGATCAGGAAACTTCACTGTATCCAGGCCGATCACCACCGACGCGGACATGACAATGGCCGTTGCACTCGGCGACGTCACGGGCGATGGACGGCCCGACCTGGTGGTGGGCAACGTCGGCCTTGATCCTCTTGCATTCATCGAGGAAGGACTCCTTGGGATCGATCAGCTCAAGGAAAATGCCATCGTTTCTCTGCAGGCTCTCATCGATGCTCAGATTGCAAGTCTGTCGGAGCTCATCTCAAAGGGCATTCTGGACCGTCTCGATATCGACATCAGCGAAACGCTCAACATTGATGAACTTGTGACCAGCGGGGTGACCACACTCGGAAAGCTGATTCGCCGGGGATTACTTACAGTCGAAGATTTCGCGGGCTCTGTGACAGTTCCGCCATCACCCATCGTCGCGTCGGGGCTCGTCGAGAGCCTTGCGGCGCTTATCGGCGCCGGGCTGACGAACGGCACGACTGAAGTGGATCTCGAAGCGCTTATACAGTCCGGCCTGGTCAGACTGGATCAGCTGGCCGACACCGCTTTGATCACGCTGGATGACGTCGCGACGTCCACGCTTGAGATCGTGGACATCATCGATGCCGGCGCCGCAAGCCTTCTTCAACTTGCGCGCGCAGGTCTCGTGGACGCTACCGACTTTTTGACCCAGCAGCTCAATGTTCGCGAGCTCGTCGAGAAAGGCGCTGCCTCGCTGCGGGAGCTCGCAGAGCAGGAATTGCTGGATGCTACTGGCCTCGACCTGTCGGGACTCAGCCCTACGCAACTTGCGAGAGGGTTCACGTTTGGCTCCGCGAACAAGTTGTATGTGAATAACGGCCAGGGCGTATTCCTGCCGGGCATCGAAATCACAAGCGGTACGGGAATCACCCTTGCCGTCGCCATTGCAGACGTTGACGGTGTGAACGGCGACGACATCCTGTTTGGCAACTTCGGAGGGACCAACCGTCTTTACCGCAATAACGGAGCAGGTGGCTTTACAGGCGAAGACCTGACGTCGGATATCGGGCTGACGACATCGCTTGCCGTCGGCGACATTGACGGTGACGACGATCTCGATGTCGTTGTCGGCCGGTTCCATCAAACCAACCGGCTTCTTACCAACGACGGGACCGGGCACTTCACGGCAGCCAATATCGGCGTCGATGAGAATTTCACGACGTCTGTCGCCGTTGGAGATTTGGACGGGGACGGCAAACTTGAGGTCGTAGCGGGAAATGCACGGCCCAGCCTCGCGCTCGCGGGATCGGCAGGCTTTGTGGAGGCCAGCGACGATGTCCAGGCATTCCTGGATGATGGATCGTCTGCTTCGACACCCGGTACTCTTCGCGTCGAAGCCGGGCTGCAAACCGACATCGTGGCCGCCGCAGGTGCCGCCGCCAGTGCGACCCTCGCCAGTCTCGGCCTTTCTGTCGTTTCGACAGATCTGACCCGGAATGTCGAGGCGTATATCGGGGCAGCCGACGTATCGGCGCTCGGCAACGGTCCTGGCAGTCCCGCCGGAGTCCTTGTTTTCGCAAGCACGGAAGAATCGGTGATTACAGCGGCGTACGGCGAGACATCTGCGGACATCACGCTGACAGCCTCCGCCCTGTACAACCGTGAGAACAGCTCGACCGATGCATCGATTCGCGATGATGCGCAGGTCAACGTCGGCGCTATCGGAGCGTCCGCGCAGCGCATCGAGATCATTGCAGAGGGCACAAGCGATCGATTCAGTTTCGCAGGCTTTGATTCTGCAGCCGACCGGGCCGGTGTAGGTGCCGCCGCCGCCGTCGATTTGATGGAACGTCAGGTGAGCGCGCGGGTAGGCGACGATGCGGAACTCCATGCCGTCGACGGCATCGTCGTTCGGGCCAACACGGTAGATCGCGTCGATACACTGGTCGTTGGAACGATCCTGCCGGAGTTTGACCTCAGTCCTGATGTGGCGACGGTCGCCATTGCGGGCTCGCTATCGTTCACTTACCTGGATACGGCAACACGCGCATGGGTTGGCAACTCCTTGCTCGACACCAATGGCAACGTGCTCGTCCTCGCCGAAGGCGATTCAGGGATCGACTCGCTTGCGGGCCGCGGCTCGCTCGCGCTCGTTGCCGGACTGGGCTTTTCAGCCAGTGTCGTATTGGAAAGCAGCGAAGTTACGGCGTTGATCGCACAGGGTGCCGACATTCGGGCTCGCGGCAGATCTTCTGCAACCAGCGTCGAAGTTCGCGACCTCGACGGCTCGGAGACTCGTGACGCCCAGGGACTGATTGTTTCGGCCATCTCGGATGTCGAACTTGACCTGATGTCGGTGGGTGGTGGCTTGACCGCTCTGCTGAGTGGCGTGGGCTCCCTGAACTTCAGTGGCCTCGAACAAATTACCGAAGCCATCATTGGATCGGATGCAAAGGTAAACGTGCTTCCGGCCGGCGACGTTGGTGCCAGTGCCGACTCTGGAATCCTGGTCCATGCTTTCTCCGATACGGATGTGTTCGGGCTTGCAGGTGCATTATCCCTGGCTGTAGGAGCAGGTTTCGGGGCAGGACTGGACATCTCGGCTATCGGCAAGGAGACGCAGGCAACCGCAGGCGGAGAACTTCAGGCGAATCGAAATCTCGAAGTGCTGTCACGCTCGCGGGAAAAACTTCAGTCTGTCGCAGCCACGCTGGAACTCGCAGCCGCGGCAACGTTGGGCGGCGCGATTGCAATCTACTCGCTCGCGGGAACGACACGGGCGTCAATCGCGCCAGGTTCAGTCGTTCGCGCTCGCGGTAACGTGCTCGTCTCCGCAGATTCCGATACGGAGACCGATATTGTTACCGGTGCTCTCTCGGCCAGTGTTCTTGCAACAGGTGGAGCTGCAGCATCCGTGGTGATCGTCGATAAAACGACGGAAGCTTTCATCGGCGAAGATTCGGATGTCGTCGCGAACGCCCAGGGCGACGGTATCGAAGCGGCGACCGGTGAATATGAGTTGCTGCCCCCCCAGGGTTTGCTGAACGATCTCATCGATGAGTTGCTGGAACTCGAAAGCTATCAGTTCCTGCAGACTGCGCTTGGTCTTGTCGCAAATAACCCGATCAGTGACGCAATCGAAGACGTGGTTGGCGGCGATCTTTACGGTTTGCTGATCTCTCCTGCTGATCTTCCGCCTCTCGATCTCACGCTATTGAACTCGCGCCGGACCATGCCGCTCACCCAGCTTGTGCACGGCGTCGCTGTAACCGCGACCAATCGTGACGATGTGGAAACGCTATCCGTTGGTCTCGGCCTTACTTTCGTGTTGCCGTTTGCGTCGGCTTCGTTCTCGACGGGAATTCTTGTTACATCCAACGACACACGTGCCTTCGTCGATAACGGAGCAAGTGTGAATGCCGGGCTCGGCGACGGCAGTCTGGTTCCCACGGGCACGCCCGCTTTGCCGAATCAAGTAGGGCTCGAGCAGGATGTCCACCTGATCGCCGCGAGCGATACCTCGGTGGTACACCTTTCCGGTGCGTTGACGAAGGGCGGAAGCGGACTTCCAGGGGGCGGCGCGGAGAATGTCGAAGTCGGCGGACTGGGCCCGGCCATCAACCTTTCCATGTCGAAGAACCGTACCGAGGCTTTTATCGGTGAAGGTGCGGAAGTTCGCTCGGCCGATGACGTGAACGTGTTCGCCTTTTCTCAGGAGAAACTGGCCGGATTTGCCGCCGGTTTTGCCACAACAGCAGGCGGAAAGCTCGATACGATCAACGATACTCTGTTCATTCTGGACGGAGAGGAACCTTCCTCCGCTCTTACCGCCGCCGCATCCTTGAACATTGGCATCCTCAGTGGTGCCACATGGGCCTTTATCGCCGATGGCGCTGTTGTCGACGCGAATGGCAATGTGTTTATAGAAGCTCGCGCCAACACTGACGTCGACGTTATAGCCGGAGCCGGAATTCTCGCAACTGGAGCCTTCAGTTCCGTTCCTGTCGATCCGGCCGGAATCGGTGCTGCCGGATCGGGCGGCTTCATCATGATCACCAAGGACACACGTGCCTGGATCGGGGATGCGACCGTGGATGCTCATGCACACGGCGACCCGGTGTCTGTGTTTTCTGGAGAGGTCAATGGCCACGTTTTGCAAAGGGAACTCAAGAGCGGCATTGCTGTACAGGCGCGTTCAGACGAGGACGTCTTCTCTCTGGACGTCTCGGGAGGCAAGGTCGAGAGTATCTTCCCGTATGCGGAAACAAATCGCATCGCGGGCGCCGGCAACTTTTTCCTGCTGAATTCCGACACTCTCGCCTTCGTGGATGAAGGCGCCGAGATTAACCAAAACACGAATGAAACGAATGCGGACGCCAGCCAGAGTGTGTCCATCGGTGCGGGCAATCGCGGACGCATCTATGGAATGGCTGTGAGCGCCATGACCTCCGAGTTCGGACTGGCGTTGGCCGGCGCCGGCGATATCGGCGTGGTCAGCAATGACACCACGGCGCTCATCCGATCCGGGGCGCTGGTCTCCGCCCTCGACACGATCGATGTGAACTCCGTTTCGTCTATTGAAACCGACAGCCTGGTGGGTAGCTTTGGAAACGGGCTGCGGGTCAAGTTCGCGGCATCGACATCCCTCTACTTCATCCGCCAGCCGTTTGAAGTCTCGTTCTTTGAACTGGCGAAGTCTACTCTCGGGTTCGACGGCGTAGAGGCCGAAGATCTCCTCGGGATTGAGAATCTCGCTTCCGGCCTGCAGAGCGAAATCGATGCCGACGTTTTTGCCTATACGGATCGCCTCGGCGGTCAGCTCGGCTCTACCCTCGCCAGAATTGGCGACTTCCTCATTGGTGGAGGCCAGGCTCAGGACGCCATTGAAGCAAACGCGCCGGAACTCGGAACGGCGAGCAACGCCATCAATGGCGTGATTGCGGAGACCAACCCCTTTGGAGAGCCGGTGGTGTTTAATCCGTTGGCGTCGGGTGCGATTGATCACGACGATGCGACACTCGATCTGGGCAACCACGACTTCAAAACCGGAGATGCGATCACCTATTCGAGCGGTACCGGTAATCCCATCATCGGTTTGCTCGACGGTAGTGTCTACTTCATCAGCGTCGACCAGGCAGACCCGACTCTGGTGCGATTCCATCAAAGCCGGGGTGACGCGGTTGCAGGTATCAACCCTATCCCGATTGGCGTGGCGGGAGACCCGATTCGAGGCCTTGTCGACAATGGCAACTATTTCGTGAACGTCGATTCCGACGGCCGTGCATCACTGCACTTAACGCAAGCCGATGCCATGGCCGGCACGAATGCCATTGAACTCGATACACGTACCGCGACAGGAAAACAACACGCACTCAACACACCGATCGGCACGTTCAACATCAAGTTGGCGTCGCATGTCAGCGGTAATCGCATTCAACTCAATGATGACGTGAACACGGGCGACGCCGTGACTTATCGGACGCCGAAGGCAAGCGGCAGTGCACACACGCTCACGCCGCGTCCCTTCGGCACTCAGGCCATTGTCGATGGTGCCACGCTGCACGCGCTTACCGTGACGATTGACGCAGAAGAATCCGTGGACGTCGCTGCGGATACATCGTGGACGCTCAGTGGTGGACTTGGCATCGACCCGTTAAATCTGCCTGAGGCCACTTCCACCATTCCATCCGCGGCAGTTGATGCCATTCAGACTGCAATAGGCGGAACAGCCGTTGCCGGCATCACCGGTAACGCCATCGTTACGGCGGAGCACGTCCGGGTTGACGGGCGCGTAGAAAGCATTCAGCAGCTTAAATCGCTCAATGCTGTCGGCAAGAGCGTGAACACCGCACAGGCATTCATCGTTGACTCCACCGTTACAGCAACGACGGGTGACGTGATCGTCGAAGCTACCAATGACGCGAAGATGCTGTTTGCATCAATCATTCCGTACCGGAATCTCCTCGCCAGCCCATTCTTCTGGTTACCGAACGTTCAGGTTTCAGACGTCGAGATGGTGAACTCCACGGATGCGTTCATCTCCGACTCCGCAGTCGTGCAGGCGGAAGGTTCTGTATTCGTTCGTGCTCAAGAGATCGGTCAGAGTGTATCTCTCGCCGACACGGTGTCGATCCGCCAGGATATCGCAGGGAATGCCGTCACCATCGGCATGAACAACTCGGCGAGTTCTGTGCGAGCAAGAATTCTCGGATCGGAAGTTGTCGCGTTGACTGGTGATATCGAAGTTTCGGCTCTTTCCGACGTCGAGTTGCTCGCGTTCTCCGTCGGTATTGCGGTCGACGATACGAACTTCATCAATATCGCCGGCTCACTCGTCGTCAACATCACGGCAAACACCATCCAGGCGTCGCTCGAAAACTCTGAGGTGACTGCCGCCGGCGATGTACTTGTGCATGCACACAACGACAACACGATTGGGGGTTTTGCCGGGGGCGCTGCTCGGGCATCAAACCTTTCGGTCGGAGCCGCCGCGGGGATCAACGAGATCAATGATGTCGTTCGAGCCTTCGTGATCGGCGGCAACGTCACTGCATTAGCGGGAGAAATCGAAATCCTTGCCGAAGCAACGCCCAACATCACGATGGCTACCTTTGGATACGCCCAGGCGTCGGATCGTCCGCAGACGTCCGAAAAAGCGAAGGGCGTCATGGGGATACTTCGAAAAGGCGGAAGCCTGCTTGAGGCAGGTATCAGGAAGCTGCCGTTCGGCGACAAGATTGTCAACAAGGTCGGTGAGTTAGGCCCTGGCAGTTATCCCATCGGCGGTTCTGCTTCCTTCAACTCGTTTAACAGCACCATCGAAGCATTCGTGACCGGGGACGCGGAACTCGTGGCCGAGGACGGCATTCAGGTTCATGCACAGAACGATCCCACAATCGTAGCGATCGCGGGCGCCGGAGCGTTGAATTTCAGGAATCAGGGTCTTGTGCAGACAGCCATAGGCGCCGCGTTGTCATTCAACAGCATGAATGACATTGTCGTGGCGCGAGTCGGCGACAACGCCGGAGGACGGTTCGATCCCACCACAGCCGTAAGCGGGAACAGCATTCAGCTTGGAGCTCATGGATTGCGGACAGGCGATGCCGTCGTTTATGACAGCGGTTTGGACAACTCCGTACCTGCCATCTCCATCGGCGGTCTCGAAGACGGAAAGGTGTATTTCGTCAGCGTCGTTGCCGGCAACCCCTCTCGTATTCGGCTGCATGCGTCGCGCGAAGACGCACTCGCTGGAATCAATGCGATCACACTGGATGCAGCAGACGCAAGCGGCCAGGCGCACATTCTCTCGCTCGGTACTCTTGACGCAGATGCCATTGTTGGCGGCCCTCGTCTGGAAGCGCCCGCGATTTCAGTGCTCGCGACGACGAATGCGGACATCGTTGCCATTACGCTGGGTGGAGCCGGCGCAGATGATTTTGCATTCGGAGGTTCATTCTCGCAGAACGACCTCGGGCAACGCCTGCAGGCACGAGCCGGAAATGGTGCGGAGTTAGTGGCCGGCACATTCGCCGAAGTCAGAGCGGATGACGACTCCCACATCTTTGCCGGATCCGGTGCGTATGGAGACGCCCAGTTTGGATCAATTGGCGCGGCGATTTCGGCCAACACAATTCACATCGGCGTTCAGGCCCTGGCGGAACGGTCAACAATCTTAGCGCCAACGGTTTCTATTCTCGCTCGGACAGACGGAAACATCGAAGCTGTGACGCTCGGTGGCGCCGGCGCCGAAACATTTGCCATCGCCGGGTCCTATTCGGACAACGAAATCGACAACATTGTCGAGGCCCGCTTATCCGGCGGCGGCGTTGTGGCGGCAACAACCCGGCTGGATGTCCACGCAGATGATGATTCTGGAATTTTTGCGCTGTCTGGCGGCGCCGCTGGCGCCCAGAGTTTCGCAGTCGGCGCGGCAATATCCAACAACGACCTGCGTAGCAACGTTACCGCACTTATCGACGCTGCGACCGCTACGGCCCCCGAGATCAATGTTCTGACGACAACAAATTCGGATATCGTTGCCATCAGCGCCGGCGGTACAGGTGCCCAAAGTTTTGCGCTCGGCGGTTCTATCTCGCTGAACGAGATCCAAAACGAATTGAGTTCGTCCGTCTCGGGGCAGGCGGTTGTCGTTGCGGGTGCAAGCCTCAACATCGAGGCGCATGACGACGCCAATATCGTCGCGATCGGCGCGAACGGTACAGGGGCGGTTGGGGCAGCGGTGGGCGCGTCTATATCCACCAATGAGCTGTCCAGCACGGTCAGGGCGTTCATCCACAACGCCTCACCCATTGCGCCGTCGATCAACATTCTGGCAACGACGGAATCCGATATCGATGCGATCACTGCGGCCGGAACGGGAGCCGAAGGATTTGCGGCGGGTGGTGCCGTTTCGCTTAACGAAATCTCGAATACGGTCGATGCGCACATCTCCGGCGGAGCGGTTGTCAGCCCGACCAACGTCCTGAATATCCACGCGCATGACGACACCATCATCGTCGCAGTTTCTATCAGCGGCCAGGGAGCAGCTGGAGGGGCGTTCGGACTTGCGGCGGCCACGAACGATGTGGGGAGCAGCGTCATGGCATTTATTGAGGACGCTACCGCAAGCGCGCCAGCGATCGATATTTCGGCCAGCACCAACGCGGATATAGACGCCATCACGGTTGGCGGGGTTGGATCCGGAGGCTTCACGGTGGCCGGATCGATTTCTCTCAACGAGATCGGCAACACAGTGGACGCACACATCTCCAGCGAATCGATTGTCACGGCGACCGGAGTTGTCAACGTCAAGGCCCACGACGACACCTTGATCGTGGCGGTGGCAGGAAACGGAGCCGGATCTGGCGGCGGAGCGGTGGGGGCAGCGCTTGCGACGAATGACATATTCGGGAGTATTACCGCCTATGTAGAGGATTCGAAAGCAACCGCCCCAACGATCAACGTGCACGCTACGACGGACGCCGACATTACAGCCGTAACCGTCGCGGGCACCGGAGCGGGAGGCTTCGCACTTGGCGGATCCATTTCGTTGAACGAGATCAGCAATGCTCTCGATGCGCACATCTCGGCGGATGCCGAAATCCTCGCGACGGCTGCGGTACAGCTGCGCGCTCACGATGAATCCAACATCGGCGCTTTCGCAGGCAGCGGGGCCGGCGCTGGCGGTGCCGCAATCGGTGCGGCCTTGACGACGAATGACATCGCCAGCACGGTTCTGGCGTACATCGATGGGGCAAGCGTGGATGCGGCATCCGTCGGCATCGAAGCCTCTACAGACTCGGACATCGATACCATAGCAGTCGGTGGTGCAGGCGCCGGAGGATTCGCGCTTGGCGGCTCCGTTTCGGTCGAGGAAATTTCAAACACTGTCGACGCGCGGATCTCGGGCGGCGCAGAAATCGAAACCTCCGGCAATATCACCATTCTCGCGGCAGACAATTCCGATATTGATGGATTCGGAGGCGGGTTCGCGGGCGCCGGTGGAGCAGGTATCGGCGCGGGCCTGTCGACTGATCGCATTACAAGTGATGTATCGGCGGCGATCGCGGGTTCGGAAGTGCATTCCACGGCAGGGAACATTGTCGTTTCATCCAAGGTTGATGCCATCATGGAAACACTTGCCATGGGTGGCGCCGGTGCGGAGGGTTTTGCACTCGGCGGATCAATCTCCAACGCTACAGCGAGTACCTCCAACACCGCGACCATTTCCGGTGGAGCGGACGTGAGCGCAGCCGGTTCGGTGAGCGTCCTCGCCCTCTCGACTCTCGATATGGATGCGGATGCGGGAGCCGGTGCAATCGGATCAGCGGGCATCGCCGCTGCAATCATCGATGTTGACATAAACCCCGATACGACGGCATCCATCATGAATGCCACTGTGAACGCCGGCAATCTCGTCGAGGTGAGCGCCGTCTCCGATCTGAAATCGGCCGATATCGATGCATTCGCCGGAACGGGCGGAGCATTCGCGGGTCAGGCCGTTGTCGCGAACGAGGACTCCGCCAACGATGCAACCGCGTTCATCGGCGGCACCACGGTCATTGGCAGGGCGGGTAGCGTTGTTGTTGCTGCTGAAGGAACATCCAACATCGATGTGCAGGGTCTGGACCTTGGCATCGGTGGAGTTGCTATCGGCGTCATGGTCGTCAATGCTTCGGAGCGTGGCCTGATCCGCGCCTTCATCGGCGATGGAGTCACGATTGGTGGTGCGACTGCCGCAGCCAGCAACGTCGGCAATGTCTCCGTGACGGCCGACTCCACACAATCCGTCGTCGCCGACGAAGCCGCTGCCGGCGGGGGCATCGTGGACATTTCCGTCAACTTCGCCAAGGCCGAATACACCGGCGATATGGAGGCCTACATCGGTGACGCGAATGTCGCCGTCACAGGAAACGTTCTCGTCGGCGCACATTCGAATAACTCTGCGTCGTCAGACGGGTTTGGCTTCCAGGGCAGTGCCGTAGGCGCAGGTGTCGTGCGGGCTTCAGCCGAGGTTGGAGGTACCCAGGAGGCGTATCTCGCCGGTGCAACGGTATTGGCCGGGAACGATATCAGTCTCATAAATGAAGCGAATGGTTCTGCTTCGTCCGATGTGACGGCATTGAGTGGCGGCGTCTTTGGCGCGATAAACGTCAATCTTGCCAACGCAGAGGTTAGCCCCGTATTGACGACCTCTATCGGCGCAAACACGACAGTAAATGCCGCCCGCGATGTGATTGTGCGTGGTCAGTCGTTTGCAGATGCAACTGCAGAAACACTGGGCGTGACCGTGGGCGGCGGCCTCGCTTTCGGCCTCTCCGAGGCGACGGCATCGTTGAATTCGACGGTCGACAGCTTTATCGGCTCGACAGTAACAGCCGGCCGGAATATCTCCGTCAAGGCGTTTCACAACACGAATGAGAACGGCGAGTCGGGAAATACGGCTGAAGCCACCGCACACGCTTCCGGAGGCTCGCTGGGAGCGGCGGCGACCGGTGCTACCGCAGACGCCAGCTCAACAGCTACAGTGCGCGCCCATGCGGGCGGTTCAGGAGTGACACTGACCGCCACCAACGGCAAGACGGAAGTGCTGGCGGGTAACAACAACGACGCCGTTGCCGTCGGAGACGGCGTTGCCATCGGCGGCGCTGCTGGAATAGGCATTGTCAATGCCATCACATCCGGCAGCGGAACGACCGAAGCCTTCATCGAGTCGTCCACTAAAGTGCTCGGTGGCGGGCTCGATGTCCTGGCGACTGCAGGTGATTTTGCGGACGCGGATGCAACCGCCGCAGCCGGAGGCATTCTCTTCAGTGGAACCGGATCTGAAGGCACAGCCGACACGAATCCCTCGGTAAGCGCGGAAATCCGCGCCAGCGCTGTTGTCGACGTCAGTGGCAGTGTCCGGATTCACGCGTTGTCAACGACCGAAGCCGATGCCGCGTCCAACGGCGTCTCACTGGCAGGCGGCGTCAGCGGCGGGTCATCGACCGCAAACGTTAACGAAGAATCGACGGTCACTGCCAGCCTGGGCACGGGCGCCAGCATCACGACAGATGCGTCCGTAGAAATCAAAGCGCAGCATAACGAAGAAGTTGAATTCTTCGACGGAACGTTCACCGCCAATTCAACGACGGTAAACACGAATTTGGATCGAATCACACTCCCCGGGGTCCATGGCCTCTCCACGGGAGACCGCGTGACGTATTCGAATGGCGGTGGAGTGTCGATTGGTGGCTTGATCAACGACCAGACGTACGCCGTCATCGTGATCAGTCCTACCGTCGTGCAACTCGGCCAACTGTTCAATCCCAGCGGAGTGGATGCATCACTGGACATCATCCGCTTTAACGGCGCCCACAATCTCGTTACCGGACAGCGGGTAATTTACGGAAACGGCGGTAATGCGAACATTACCGGACTGGTCGGCGGCAACGCTTATTTCGTTCGAGTCATCGACCCCGTCACGATAAAGCTCTACAACAGCGCAGCGGAAGCAAACGCCGCCGATAAGACATTCACGGCAGCTGATGTGATCGATCTGTTGGATGTCAACCTCATCACTATCGCCGGGCATGGCTTTATTCAGAACCAGGCAGTGAGCTATTTCGCGCCGCCCTCAGAGCAATTCTTTGGCGCAGCCGTAGAGCCTCTCACTAACGACAATACGATCACTTTCGAGAATCACGGATTTGCCAGCGGTAACCGCGTCAGCTACCGTGCGGAAGGAATCGTGGTCGGAGGCCTCGTCAACGGAGGCAGCTACTATGTCCTCAAGATTGATGACAACACGCTGAAGCTGGCAACCAACCCCCTCAACCTGGTGGGTTCGGTCGTCAATATCACCAACCCCGGTGACGACACATCGCACTATTTGAGTCACTTCCAGGAACTTCCCCTGACCGGCCTGGTCGACGGGAAGACTTATTACATCGACAAGGTCAACGACGACACCATTCGTCTGCTGGATG
>DASTBJ010000174.1:0-3334 GCA_035712125.1 Terriglobia bacterium | reverse complement strand
CGAGATTCGAAATCTTAAATCGGACTGTCCATCCGTCTGCGTCAGTCCGATTTAAGATTTCGAATCTCGGATTTGAGGTTTCTGTTCGTCCGATTTCCGATTTCTTCTGCAGGCCCCGAATTCCCCCGCCCTTTTTTGATCGTCCCCTCCTCCTACCGTCGGTAGAATTGCTACCCAGATCACACGCAAAGCGGAGGTTAGGAATGTCTGGCTCGAACCTGTCTTCCGATACGACACGGCTTCTCCGGCATCTCGTCGCAACAATCGCCTTTCGTGCGAGCCGCACGTTGCGGAATCCGCCTGAGGGTTTCGAGGAACTCCGGCTGGCCGAGGGCGGGATGACGGCGCACGAACTGCTGGTCCACATGTCCAACGTTATGTCGTTCGCATTGGCTACAGTCACGGGCACAGAACGTGTCCGCCATGAGCCAACGGAATGGCCCCAGGAAGTCGATCGGTTCTATTCGCTGCTTGCCCAGGTGGACGCAAAGCTTGCTGCAGGTACGTCCATGGAGGCGGGAATGGATCTCCGGCTTGTCCAGGGGCCCCTCGCTGATACCTTGACTCACATAGGCCAACTCCACGCTATACGCCGTAAAGCCGGGCATCCGGTGCCGCCAACAAACTATATAAAAGCCGATATTCAGGCGGGACGTACAGCACTCCGAGACCACGGCGAATGAGCGCAAGCCGGGAGCCCACGCAATACGTTCAATTGGTTGACGAGGGCGCATGGATCCATGGCGAGATGGTAACCCCGGTCACCGGAGTAAGCGGACCGCTGATCATTGGGTCGGGCTGGATGCTTGAGATGATTCGGCCGGACCACGGCGAACGCACACTGGGGCTATTCCTGGCTCCGTTCGGGATCGTCACCTTTGACATTCCGGAGTTTAGCGCTGCGGGCAGGGTCCGTTTTGTGGGTTTATCCAGTTACGGCCCTCCACCACCGTGGCTCCAAACATCGATGCTCTTCGACATGAAGCAAACGCAACTGCCTGGATCGCCCGCCGAACTGCTTCGATTGTTCGAACATCCACTGCACGGTAACTCGGCAGAGGTGGCTTCCAACGTATCCATGCTTTCAAGAAAAGCGAAAGGCCGCATCTGCGATACGTACCGAGAGAGTATTCCGATCTCGGCCATTGCGCAGGAGTTGGGGGTCTCTCACGCGCATCTGACGCGCCAGTTCAAACGCGACTTCGGATTCACGCCAGTAGATTACCGCCACCGGTTGCGCGTCAGCGAAGCGACCGGACGCCTGTTCAAGGGTGACGACATCCTCGACGTCGGTCACGACGTGGGTTTCAACGATACGAGTCGCTTCTACAAGGACTTTCGCAAAATCACCGGCACTTCTCCCGGAAAGTGCCGCCTCTGATCAAAAACCGCCAAGACACCTCAGGTACGAACTGATACATAGTCCGCGCAGGAGGTCTTATGAAACAGACAAGCAAACCTCTCGAAGGAAGAGTCGCAGTCGTAGCAGGCGCGACGAGGGGCGCGGGACGCGGCATCGCGCGAGCTCTCGGTGAAGCAGGCGCGTTTGTGTACTGTACCGGCCGAAGTGTCCGGGGGAATCCGTCGCCATACGGGCGGCCTGAAACAATCGACGAAACGGCAGACATGATCCGTGATGCTGGCGGTAACGCCATCGCACTCCGCGTGGATCATACGGTGGAGTCCGAGGTTCAGGGCCTGTTTGCACGCGTTCAAAGCGAAAAGGGACGCCTCGACGTCCTCGCAGACAGCGTAGCGGGCGAGGATCCACTGATCGGCTCGTGGGCGAACCTCGACAAGCTCGATGTTTCGCGTGGCGTCGATGCATTTCGTCAGTGTCTGCTCTCCCATGTAATCACGGCCAAGTATGCGCTCCCGCCGATGATTAAGAAACGCCGCGGACTCATTGTTGAAGTGAGCGAGGGAGACACAATCACCGGATCAGGCGGCAATATTCTGGCGGATTTGATCAAGTCGTCGATAAAAAACATTGCCTTCCGGCTCGCATGGGAAATGCGCAAGTCGGGAATAGCCGTCATCGCGATCACGCCGGGATTCTTGCGTTCCGAGACGATGTTGAAGGGCTTCGGCGTGACAGAAGAAAACTGGCGCGACGGCGGCAAGAAGGATCCGAACTTTCTTTTTTCTGAAACACCTCTATTTGTAGGCAGGGCTGTCGCTGCTCTGGCGGCTGATCCGAACGTTCTGGAGAAGTCCGGACACTTAACCAGTTCGTGGGAGCTGTCCCGGGAGTACCGCTTCACAGATGCTGACGGGAGCCGGCCCGACTGGGGCGAACACGCGAAGGACATCGAGTGGCCGGACTGGCTGACCGAGTCCGTGGAGCCCACAATCCGACGACTGGAAACCATGACTGAGCGGATGCGCCTGTACCTGCCGAAGGGAAAACAGGCCAGGCTCTAATTCCTGGCGGCTTTCTGACGAGTGTGCCAGAATTTTCCGAACATCCATTGCACGCGAGGAAAGGGAGTGTGCCATGTCGATTTCAACCAAACTTCGTGAGTATCTGACGGAAAGAGGCGTGGAATTCGAGCACCATGTGCATCCCACGGCCTACACCGCACAGAGAGTTGCCGAATCTCTTCATGTGCCAGGTAAAGAACTCGCAAAATCTGTGGTCATCGCCGCCGACGGCGCGTTGCTGCTTGCGGTGGTTCCTTCGGATCAGCGTGTGAACCTGGAGCATTTGAGGTTCATCACCCGCTCGGAAAACATGAGGCTTGCCACGGAACAGGAATTCGTCGATGCGTTTCCTTCCTGCGAACTGGGCGCCATGCCGCCATTCGGGATATTGTTCGGCATTACCACCTATTGCGACACTTCGCTCGAGCAGAACCCCAACATCGAGTTCAATGCCGGCAGCCACATCGACACGATTCGAATGACCTTCCAGGATTTCAAGCGGCTGGCACGGCCAACGATGATCGACCTGGTAGACCATCCGCGGCGACATGTGGCATGAACGCGGAAGCTCATAGAATTGGGAACTCTTGTTGCGTCTTTGGATAGCGTAGTCAAATCGCTTATCCTTCACACGCGGGTTCCCAAGTTGAGACACGTATCCATCAGCCTCTGTGGCCTTTTGTTCCTGACCGGACTGACGTTCGCCCAGGGACCTCGCAGCGCTCCGCAACCCGCACCGATGCCGCCGCCCATCGTCGCGCCACGGGATGTTCCGTATCCTGGCGTCATGCGCGTGGATGTTGATGCAACCGATCTCGAACGTCGGATCTATCGGATTCGCCAGTCCATTCCGGTCGTAGCGGCCGGGCCAATGGTCTTGCTTTACCCTCGCTGGATTCCGGGCACGCAC
>DASTBJ010000173.1:0-4133 GCA_035712125.1 Terriglobia bacterium | reverse complement strand
CGTGCCAGTGGATCTCGGGTTGGACGGACAATTCGACTCTCGACAGTCCTGCCTTGTGGAACAGGCCGTACAGACGAGTGCCGATATGACTGTCACCACCCAGATTTTCCTGGTGCTGCTGAAACGCCTTCCAAACAGCTTCGAAAAGCGGGCACCGCGGGTCGAACCGAATCAGACTCTCGTCGTTCTCACATGCAGCTACGCGGCAACCCGGCCTTGTCACGCGCCGCATTTCGCGAATCACGGCTTCCGGATTGGCGACATGCTCGAGAAGGTACCGTGCGAAAACAAGATCGAAACTTCCATCGGGGAAGTCGAGACGGTGGGCGTCACCTTGAACATACTGGACTGCCGGATCCGTTGCGGCACTTCTTATCTGATCCAACGATTGTTCGACACCCACTACCTTCACGTCGCGTGCGGACCTGGCCACCGCGCAAGTCAGGAGGCCGATACCGCTTCCCACTTCCAGAACATGCATTCCCGGCTGAACGTTTAGAAATTCAAGAAAGGCGGTATTTGTAAGCCGATTCAGCGTGGCCAGACGCTGCTGTTCGCTTGGCGCGGTTCCATGAATATATGTGTTTCTATCGCTCATCAGTCCTCATCAGTCTTGATCAGTCCGGGGCGGGCAGTTCTTTTCGTTCAAGTCGGTCGTGACGAGCCGCCGTTCTCCGCATTCGAAAGGCTGTTCATATCCTAAGAGGGTAATGCCGCTCAAGAGTTGCCCTCGATCATGAGGGTCTCTGTTTTGCCTTCGCGGCCTCTCCTTTATGACTTCCTTATGAATTAGTAGCTACGCTCGGCTTGAGAGCGTTATGTCGTACTCCGCTGCACCCAGTCTTGCGTTTCGTGCCGTTTTTGAGCAATCCAGGGCGTGTGGTCTTGTTCCCATCCCGATCGAAGTCCTCCCAGGAGAAGACGGGAAACTCAAGGTGCACGTTGTCTTCACCAATGCTGCGGAAACACTCCATGCGCTGAAGTGCGCCGCATCGCTCTGCGCGAGCTTGCCCGCAGCGATTACGCTGCTTCTTCCGTTGACGGTTCCTTATCCTTTGCCACTCGAAGAGTCTCCTGTAGCGCTCGATTTCATTTGCCGGAGAATCAGCGAACTGGTCGGCGCCGTGGGAGCAACATCGGGATTCACAGCATACGTCTATCTGTGCCGCAATCCCATTGAAACAGTCCTAAAGGTGCTCGGAGCGCACGCCCTTGTGATGATCGGCTTGAGGCACCGATGGTCTCTGGGCAAGTCCCGGCGAATGGCAAGGATCCTCCGTCAAAACGGGCACGAAGTCGTTCTCGCCTTCTACGGTTGAAAGGAGACCATGTTGCCCGAAAAACGTCCCTCTCCCGTAACAAAAGTCGTCGTCGCCAGTACAGTCATGCTTTCCTTTATTTCTTTCTGGAGGGCCGCGGCGATTGTACTGAATGACCTCGGGTCGTCGGTCTTCTATGTGGGAGGCATCGCCGAACAAGCCATTGGCCGGAGCGCCCCATGGTTCATCCTCGGGGTGATGCTCTTCAGCTTCGCCGTTCGTTCCATCTACATCGAAAGTAGCAGCATGTTTGTTCGCGGGGGTGTCTATGTGGTCGTCCGTGACGCGATGGGCCCGTTCGTCGCGCGGTTATCCGTTTCGGCTCTGCTGTTCGACTATGTCTTAACCGGCCCCATCAGCAGTGTGAGCGCCGGCCAGTACCTGGGGCGACTTCTCAACGAATCCAGCGCGCTTCTTCATACGGGTTTCCACGTTCCGCCGGCCCTCTTTGCAGTGGTATTCGCGGCTCTCGTCACCCTGTACTTCTGGTGGCACAACATCAAAGGCCTGACGGAATCCAGCACGAAGGCGCTGAGAATCATGCAGGTAACAACCGTCATGGTCGTAATGTTCCTCGTATGGTGCGTGTTAACACTCACGACTAGAGGTCCGGCACAGATTCCACCCGCGCCGACGCCGGCAAACCTCCAGTTCACGGAGGAAAGCCTGGGCTGGTTTGCTCACACCGAGTTTTGGACGTTCCCGATGGTAGCCATCATCATCGCATTTGGGCATTCCCTTCTATCGATGAGCGGCTTTGAAACACTGGCCCAGGTCTATCGGGAGATTGCATCTCCGAAGCTAAAGAATCTGAAGCTCACCGGGAACATCGTGTGTCTTTATGCCATGGTATGCACCGGCGTGATCACCTTGTTCGCAACAATGATCATTCCTGACGCGGTCCGGAGCAATTATGCAGAGAATCTGTTGGGTGGACTGGCCATGCATCTTGCCGGTCCGGAGATCCTGCGATTGGCGTTCCACGCCTTTGTAGTCGTTGTTGGGGTGATGATCCTCTCCGGCGCTGTGAACACTTCCATCATTGGCGCCAACGGTGTCATGAATCGGATTGCTGAAGACGGTGTGTTGCACCCGGGATTTCAGAAGCCCCACCGGCGTTACGGCACGACGTATCGCATCATCAATCTGATCACGCTACTTCAAGTGATCACAATCGTCGCCAGCCAGGGCCAGACCTACCTGCTCGGAGAGGCTTATGCCTTTGGAATCGTTTGGAGCTTTTTCCTAAAAGCCTTGAGCGTGCTTGTGCTTCGATTCCAGCGAACCGACCAGGAATATAAGACACCGTTCAACATCCGAGTGGGCAGACACGAGATTCCGATTGGACTGGTGTTAACGACCGGCGTGCTGTTCTTTGTCGCCATGGCCAACCTTTTCTCCAAGCGCATTGCGACGATTTCCGGTGTCGCCTTTATGGTGGTCCTGTTTGTGGTCTTCACGGTGTCGGAAAGGATCACTCGGAAGCAGAGACATCGAAAGGGACTGGAGCAGTTCAACCTCGATCTTCGGCCCGACGTGGATGCTGAAGCCGTCGGTGTGCGGCCGGGATGCGTGCTCGTCGCCGTCCGTGACTACAACCACATGGCACATCTGGGGTCGGTCCTGACGAGGACAAACACGCAGAAGCTGGATATCGCGGTTGTAACCACGCGAAACGTCTCGGCCGGTGCTGGTGAATACGATCTCGGCGAGGATCAGCTTTTTACACAGTACGAACAGCGGCTTTTTTCGAGCGTTGTCGCAACAGCAGAGAAGGAAGGCAAGCCGGTCGAACTGCTCGTGGTTCCGGGCGTTAATCCTTTCGACGCCCTCGTTCAGACTGCTGCCAGACTGCGGGCATCACGGTTGGTAACGGGTGTCTCTGCGCGCATGGACTCCGACGAGTTGGCCAGGAGAATTGGCCAATCCTGGGAAAAACTGCCCGCACCGCGTCATCCGTTTTCGTTGGAAATCATTGCTTCGGGAAGGCCTCCTGTCTTTGTGAACCTGGGCCCGCATCCGCCGCGGCTGTGGCCTCAAGATGTGGACACCGTCCACGCCTTGTGGCTCGAACTCAGCGAGCGGTTCGGTTCTCGAGTCCATCACCGCGATGTTGTCGGAGTGGCATTGCAACGGATGGTTCGCCACTTGCAGTCCACCGAACGCGATGAAGTCTTGAAAGACGTCCAGGAGGAGTTGCGACATCGACCTCCTGCTCCACCAGGTTAGGGTAAGCTTGTGCGTGCGATCGAATATGAACGTTCTGCGAAGCGTAGCAGCACTTGTTCTCATAGGCGCGTTGACCGCTGTGTTGCGAATCTCCACGGCCATCAACCCTGCAACGGCAGGATTTGTCTATCTCATCACGATTCTGCTGATCGCGGCTCGATGGGGATTGAGCGAAGCTCTGGTGGCCTCCATTGCCGCAACGCTCTCTTTCAACTACTTCTTCTTTCCGCCTGTCGGAACTCTGCATATCGAAGATCCCGAGAACTGGATCTCACTTGCTGCATTTCTCGTCACGTCGCTCGTGGCGAGCCAGCTCTCGGAAATGGCGCGGCGTAACCAAGACCGCGCCATGAAGGCCGAGTCAGAGCGACAGAGCGAACAGTTCAAGTCCACTCTGGTTGATGCCGTAGCCCACGAATTCAAGACACCGCTGACGTCGATCAAAGCAGCGACCTCGACAATCCTGTGCTCAGATGGACTAACCACAGAGCAACAAAGAGAACTGTTTGCGATCATCGACCAGGAAGCAGACCGCCTGACGTCTCTCACCAGAGAGGCCCTTCACCTCGCCCGAGCGGAAGCGGG
>DASTBJ010000172.1:0-11635 GCA_035712125.1 Terriglobia bacterium | reverse complement strand
AGGCAAGTGCCGCGAACGCCAGAATTACGAGTATGCCGACTTTAAGCTCCGTCCACGCCAGTGACTTTCGTTGAGCCATTGGAATTCTCCTCCCGTTCCCTATGCCAGGAAGCGCTTGATATAAGGGTCCTCAGACCTTCGAAGCAATTCGTCAGGACCTTCAAAAATGATCTTGCCGTCGCGAAGTAACAGAAATCTTGTGTTCGCAATACAAAGATCGGGGCCTTCGCGTCGAAATGTGACGTTGCCGCTGCCATTCTGAGCGTACTGCGAAGCCAGCGTGAAGGCATCACGCATCCGGTGCGTCACGAAAACCCCGGTGACGTTGTTGATATCACGCAATGCAATAATGAGCTCGTTGATTTTCCGTGATGTTATCGGATCCAATCCGGCTGTCGGCTCGTCGTACAACATGATAGGGGGCTCATCGATCAGCGCTCGCGCGAGAGCAACCCGGCGTTTCATACCTCCGGAAAGCTCCGAGGGCATTTTATCAATGGCGTCTTCGAGGCCCACGAAACCCAGGCCTTTCCGCACCCGCTGCTCGATTTCATCCTCTTTTGTCCCGACTTCATAAAGTCTGTAGGCGACGTTTTCGCGGACCGTGAGCGAGTCGAAGAGGGCCGACTCCTGAAACACCATGCCCATGCGCTGCCGCACGTGGACCATATCATGCTCTTTGAGCTGGGTGATTTCCTCACCTTCCACAAAGATCTGCCCTTCATCAGGCTTCTCAAGACCCATTACCAGTTTCAATATGGTCGATTTCCCGGATCCGCTGGCGCCGATGATGATTTTGGTTTCGCCTCGCCGCACGGCAAACGAAACGCCATCGAGAATTCGGCGGTCCCCATATTCCTTCACAACATCCTTGAGTTCCAGGACGGCGGCGGTCATGTGTATCTGAGTATGATTCGCGACAGCAGGAAATCGAAAAACAGAATGAGAACTGAAGCATTGACCACTGCCTGGGTCGTCGAACGACCGACGCCCTGTGTGCCTCCGTAGGTTCGAAGCCCGCAATGACATCCGACAAGAGCGATAATCGCCCCGAAGACCAGGGGTTTGAGCAATCCGCCGAAGATATCAATGTATTCCAGGCCGTCTAACGCGGAACTGAGGTACTGGTTGCTGCTGATGCGCAACATGAGTGTCGACACGGCCAGCCCGCCAAGCAATCCCACGGTGTCCGCAGCGATCGTCAGGAGAGGCATCATGATCGTCGTGGCAACCACGCGAGGAACCACGAGTTTTTTGATCGGATCGGTTCCCAGAGCCCGCATTGCATTTACTTGCTCGGTGACGAGCATGGATCCCAGTTCCGAGGCCATTCCGGACCCGGCCCGTCCGGCAACCATCAATGAACCGATTACAGGACCGAGTTCTCGCACCAGAGAGACGCTGACGGCATAACCGGTCTGGCCAGAGGCGCCAAATCGGGTCAGTGTGTTTGCCGACTGAAGCGTGAGTACGGCCCCGGTAAAAAATCCGGTCAGCATGACAACGGGAGCCGATCCCACCCCGATCGATTCCATTTGAACGAAGATATCGCGTATGTAGTACGGTCGCCGAAAGGCGCCGACAAAGGCTCGTGCCGTCAAAAAGGAGATGTCCTGGACTTCTTTTACCGCGGCTTGCACGCTGAACGGCATTGCGTGCATCGTAGCGGAAACGATTTTTTAGTCAAGCAGTTACCCGTGTTTTCACTTTTCTCGTATACTCCGATCGATGCTGACTTATCGCACGGCCGGCGAGTCTCACGGCCAGGCTTTGATCGCGCTGGTCGAAGGTATTCCGTCTAATCTTCCGGTCGACTTCGAATTCATAGACAACGAACTCAAGCGGCGCCAGGGCGGGTATGGCCGTGGCGGCCGGATGAAGATCGAAAAGGATCGCGTTCGCTTTTTGTCCGGCGTTCGACACGGAAAAACTCTGGGTAGTCCGATCGCCATGATGATTGAAAACCGCGACTGGCCGAACTGGGAGGAAATCATGTCGGTCCGGGAGATCTCCGCAGCCGCCCCCCGGAAACGGACGGTCACGCGTCCTCGCCCCGGACACACGGACCTGGCCGGATCTCTGAAGTACAACCAGGTCGATGCCCGTAATATCCTGGAGCGTTCCAGCGCTCGAGAAACGACAGCCAGAGTTGCGGCAGGCAGCCTTGCGAAAGTTTTTCTCAAAACATTTGGTATCGAGGTTCTGAGTCACACGACGGCGATCGGTAGCGTTCGGCTCCCGCAGGACTTTACCGTCAGTTGGGATCAACTGGAATCTCTGCGTATGGACGAGGTTGTCCATTGCGCGGTGCCTGAACTCAGCGACCGGATGGTGCAGGAGATCGATAAGGCGCAGAAAGAGGGCGACACCATCGGGGGTACATTCGAAGTGATTGCCCGAAACGTGCCGACGG
This sequence comes from Terriglobia bacterium, assembly GCA_035712125.1. Lineage (GTDB taxonomy): Bacteria > Acidobacteriota > Terriglobia > 20CM-2-55-15 > 20CM-2-55-15 > DASTBJ01. The sequence continues at coordinate 9,222 of DASTBJ010000172.1, read as the reverse complement.
GCCTGGGTTCACATACCGCATGGGACACGCGGCTCGACGGGCAACTGGCCCAGGCAATCATGTCAATCAACGCGGTAAAGGCTGTTGAGGTCGGCACCGGCGTTCAGGGGGCTTTTCGCAAAGGCTCCGAGGTGCATGATGAGATTGCCTACGATGCGGAGGCATTCAGCTTCCGCAGACTGACCAACCGGGCGGGTGGTCTTGAGGGCGGCATCACCAATGGCGAAGACGTTCGCGTTACCGGATATCTGAAGCCGATTCCGACACTCAGGAAGGCGCTGCGGTCTGTCGACATGATTACGAAGGAGCCGTTTGTCGCCCAGCACGAACGTTCAGATACCTGCACCGTGCCCGCCGCAGGCGTTATCGGGGAGACTATGGTCGCCCTCGTGTTGGCTCGTGCATTTCTGGAGAAGTTCGGAGGTGACTCCATTGAAGAAACCTCCCGGAATTACGCCGGTTATTTGGAGCAACTTCGCTCGTACTAGGGCACAATAAAATCATGCTTCGTCCAATCGTTCTTTTCGGCGATGAGGTCCTCGAAAAACCGGCAGAAACGGTCACCAACATTTCCGATGCCGAAGTTCAGCTGGTGAAAGACATGGCCGAGACCATGTACAACGCTCCCGGAGTAGGCCTGGCTGCAAACCAGATTGGAGTTTCCAAGCGCATTCTCGTAACCGATCCCAGTGGCGGCGATAAGCGTGATGAACTGATTACCCTGATTAATCCTGAGATTGTATCCGTCGATGGAGAGCAGTTTGAGGATGAGGGATGCCTCAGTGTGCCGGGTTTTACCTCTGCCGTTGTCCGTCCGAAGACTGTCATCATCAGGGGCCTTGATCTCAATGGCAAAGAGATCACCGTGGAAGGAAAGGATCTGCTGGCCCGTGCGTTCTGTCACGAGATGGATCATCTGAACGGAGTTTTCTTTCTCGATCATCTGAGTTTCATCAAGCGCGACATCATAAAGCGCAAGATTCGCAAGCTGATGAAACAGGGCGAGTGGGAGACGTAAACTACGACCCCACGTATCGTATTCGCAGGAACATCGGCTTTCGCGGTCCCGATTCTTCAAACTTTGTTCGATTCCGGCTACTCCATTCCCGGTGTCGTGACGCAGCCGGATAAACCGGCGGGCAGGGGACAGACAGTCCATCCGCCGCCAGTAAAGTCCCGTGCGATCGACCTGAACCTTCCGATTCATCAGCCCGCAACCCTGAAAAACGAGGAGGCGCGCCGCCTCGTTGAACAATTAGCGCCCGACCTGCTGGTCGTCGTTGCGTACGGCAAGCTTCTTCCGCCCTGGCTGCTGACCTTGCCGCGCTACGGCGCCGTGAATCTTCACGCGTCGCTTCTTCCGCTTTATCGAGGAGCCGCGCCCATTCAGTGGGCAATGGCCAACGGCGACGCTGAAACTGGTGTCTGTTCCATGAAACTGGACGAAGGCCTCGATACCGGACCGGTTTACGCCTGCGAAAAGACGGTCATCGATCCCGACGAGACTGTGCAGCAGCTTTCAGAGAGGCTCTCCGTACTGGGTTGCGGTCTCATTCGCCGAACCGTGGAAGGCATTCTGTCGAACAGCCTGCGACCCGTCCCTCAGGACAGCGCTCGGGCCACGTACGCACCGATTCTCACAAAGCGGGACGGGGCAATTGACTGGAATCTTCCCGGGAGAACGATTCATAACCGTGTTCGTGCCTTCCATCCGTGGCCCGGATCGAGAACGGCGTTTCGAGATCTTCAGGTCAGGGTCTTAAAAACCCGTGTTCGGCCCGAAGAGACGTCCGCGGCGCCTCCGGGAACGCTGGTTTCCGCCAACGTCGGACAGCGGTATCTGGCTGTCGTATGCGGAGATGGAGCGCTTCTTGAGTTGCTGGAGATACAGGTTCCAAACCGCAAGCCGCAAACGGGCTCTGACTTCGTGAACGGTTTTCGCGTGGTGACTGGCGAAAAATTTCACCATGCAGAATGAGCCTATCGGATAATTGATTTTGTGAGTGAACGGACACGCGACACCGTCTCTCGCGTTGCCAGTATCGCCCTCATGATTGCCATCCTCATCTTTGCGGCAGGCGTGAGCGCTATTACGGCAATGCGCTGGGCCATTCAGGGAAAGGAAGTCACAGTGCCGTCCGTGGTAGGCAAGAGCGAGGCGGAAGCGGCGGAAATTCTGGCGGCAAACAACCTGGTTCTTCGTGCGTTCGGGAAGCGTTACAGTCAGGTACCGGCCGGCAGAATTGTAGAGCAGATTCCACCTGAAGGGTCGAAGCTGAAGTCTTCCCGCAGTGTGAAAGTGCTGGTGTCTGCAGGCAGTCAGATATATGCGGTTCCGAACCTTGTCGGGTCCAGTTTGCGTGCGGCAAAACTCACGCTGGAACAACGTAATTACACGCTCGGTTATACCTCGATGGTGCGCACTGCTTCCGGGGAGCCGCTGACAATACAACAGCAGGATCCGCAGCCCGGAACGCAGGAGGGCGTGAATCCGACGGTTAACGTGCTCGTATCCTCGGGCCGTATCGAGGAGTTCTTTGTAATGCCGGACGTTGTCGGCAAGCGTTTGGATCAGACTGCGGCGCGCATTAGAGCCGAAGGATTTCAGATCGGAAAAGTCACCTACCGCCGATCGCCTGGAGTTGATCCTGGGGTTGTGATGCAACAGCAACCCCAGGCAGGCCTTCGCATGTCAAAGAGCGAGGGCATTGTTCTGGAAGTGAGTCAATGAGTATTCGTATCGCTCCGTCACTTTTGTCTGCGAACTTCGCTGCTTTGGGCGACGACATTCGGATGGTTGAAGACGCCGGTGCAGATCTTCTGCATATCGACGTGATGGATGGGCATTTTGTTCCCAACATCACCATCGGAGCTCCCGTCGTCAAAGCCATCAACCGGGTTGCGACCAAGCCGCTGGACGTACACCTGATGATCTCAAATCCGGACCAGTACATCCCTGAGTTCGCGAAGGCCGGCGCCTCGATGATCACCGTGCACGCCGAGGCATCCATTCATCTGGATCGAACACTCAACTTTATTCACTCTCACAATGTTCGCGCTGGAGTGTCTATTAACCCAGCGACACCGCTGTCGGCGGTGGAGCACGCCCTGGATCTTGCGGATATGTTGTTGATCATGAGCGTCAATCCCGGATTCGGGGGTCAGAAATACATCCCCTACGTGACGGATAAGATTCGCCATGCTCGGGAGATCATCAACAGGAGACAACTGAGGTGCGTTATTGAGGTTGACGGGGGCATCGACATCGCGAATATGCCCGAAGTTATCGCAGCCGGCGCCCAGATTCTGGTGGCAGGATCCGCTATTTTCGGCGATCCCGATCCTGCTCGTAAGCTCAAGGAAATGTTGGCAATAGCGTCGCGCCTCAGCTATCATTCGAATGTTGTTTAAAAGAACCCTACCACTTAGCAAATGGCTGGCTGTGGTTCTGCTGCTCGGCGTGTCTGGTTGCGGGGGAAAACAGGTCCAGGTGACCCAATCCTCGGGTCTGATCGAGAACGACCGGGACCTGTATGAAACGGCGATGAAGGCTCTCCGCAAGAATCGTTTCACCGAGGCCAGACTGCAGCTCCAGGTGCTTCTGGAGACCTACGAGGACAGCGAATACTCGGCCCAGGCGAAGTACGCCTATGCGGATTCGTTCTACTACGAAGCCGGCCACTCCAATCTGCTTTCCGCTGAGGCCGAATTTCGCAAGTTCATCACGTTCTTCCCAGCGCACGAACTGGCGGATGACGCTCAGCTCAAGGTGGCGATGACCCACATCAAGCAGTTGCAGAAACCGGACCGGGACAACACCGAAGCGCGCCTGGCTGAGTACGAGCTGAATGTGATGATCAACGAGCATTCATCCAGCCCGCTGCTGGATGAAGCCAAGGCGAAACTGCGCGCCGTTCAGGAAATACTCGCCGAGGGGATTCTCGGACCGGCCAAGCAGTACTACAAGCGCGGAGCCTATCCCGCTGTGGTGAATCGGTGTGAAGAGATTCTGAAAAAGTATCCGGATTTTTCCGGGACCGACCGCGTGCTCTACCTTCTCGCCGAGACGATTCGTAAGGTTGCGCCACCTCAAAGCGCGCCCTACTACACGCAGATTGTTCGAGACTACCCTTTGTCGCCGCTCGTGAAGGATGCCAAGAAGAGCCTGGTGGCGCTTCAGGCCGATATTCCCGAACCCAACCCGGTTGCTCTCAATCTCGCTCAGCGGCGCCTGGAAGAGAGTAAGGGGGCCAATGGCGGCGGTCTGAGTATCGTCGGTCTGGGCTTCCTGAAGGGAGGCGATGCAGTCCTGAAGGAGACCCAGGCCGCCTCGTCCAAGGATCCAACTCGGAGCGAATTGACAATCGTCGAAGGAGAACAGTGAAACGGCTGATCCTGCTGGCGGACGATAGTCCCACGATCCAGCGTCTGGTTACGCAGATGTTCGCCGGTGGAGAGTTCGATGTTGTCTCCGTCAGCAACGGCGACGCTGCGGTTCGAAAGTTCGAGGAGGTCCATCCGGACCTGGTGCTTGCCGACATCTACATGCCGGGGAAGAACGGCTATGAAGTTTGCGCCGCAATTAAAAAGCACCCCGAACTTGGGGACACGCCTGTCGTGCTCCTTGCGGGAGCCTTTGATGCATTTGATGAGAACACAGCCAATCAGGCTGGAGCGGCAGCACACATTACGAAGCCGTTTGAGCCCCAGGCGCTTCTGACCCTTGTCAGCTCGCTCGCGCCCGAAGCCAGCAGGAGAAGTCGGCCGGCCGTCGAGCGGCCCGCGCCGGAAGAAAAGATTGCTTCGATACCCTCTGCGCCTCCCGCGCCCGCAGAGCCGGATGCCTCGTCCTCGTCACAAACCGAGCCGGCATTGGAACGGTTAACTCTTGTCTCAGCCGAGCCGCCGGCACCAGCGCCGATACAAGCGGAACCAGCTGCGGTGGCAGCACCAACGGCATACGGTCTGATTCCACCCCGAATCGACACTCCACCGCCAGTCAATCTCCCTGCAGAGAAAACCCTGGAGAAGGCGATAGAGAAGGCGCCGGAGAAGCCCGCTCCGACCGACGGTGGCGATCTGCTGGGACTCCAGGATCTGTTCAAACCCGCTCTGACTTCCGCTACGGTCAGCGATGCTGAAATCGACCGCATCGCGGATCGCGTCATCAAAAAGCTTTCCACTCAGGTTATTGAAAGCGTTGCGTGGGACGTCGTACCCGAAATCACGGCGAAGGTCCTAAGGGAAGAACTCAAGAGACAGTCATGACCCGCGACCTTCCGAAGAATTTCAATCCACGAGAGGTGGAAAGCCGGTGGTATGCCCTGTGGGAGCAGCGAGGCTATTTCCGCGCAGACGCGACGTCCGAAAAACCGGTGTTCGCCATCGTGATGCCGCCACCCAACGTTACCGGGTCCCTGCACATCGGGCACATGCTGAATATGACCGTTCAGGACGCGGTCGTTCGCTGGCACCGCATGCGAGGGTTCAATACGCTTTGGCTTCCCGGCATGGACCACGCGGGTATCGCCACGCAGATTGTGGTGGAGCGCGAACTGAGCAAGGAAGGCAAGACTCGCCACGATCTTGGGCGAGAACTATTCGTTGCGCGCGTCTGGGAGTGGAAAAAGGAGTACGGAGGGAAGATCCTTCACCAGATACGGCGTATTGGTTCCTCCTGCGACTGGTCTCGTGAGCGCTTCACTTTCGATGAGGGGCTGTCGAACGCGGTTCGTGAGGTTTTCGTCCAACTTTATCGCGAAGGTCTGATCTACAGAGGCACTCGTCTGATTAACTGGTGCCCTCGCTGCCTTAGCGCGCTGTCGGATCTTGAAGTTAAGTACGAAACAACAGAATCGAAGCTTTATCACATTCGTTATCCCTTAAAAAGCAAGCCAGGACGCGAAGCAGCCTTCATTGAAGTGGCGACTACGCGTCCCGAGACGATGCTTGGTGATACTGCGGTGGCAGTTCACCCCGACGACAAGCGCTATCAGCAATACAAGGGCGATGCCGCAATCCTTCCCCTTGTCGGACGTGAACTTCCGTTTGTGCAGGACATGGCGGTCGATCCGAAATTCGGCACCGGTGTGGTGAAAGTCACGCCCGCTCATGACCTGGCGGATTTCGAGATGGGGCAGCGTCACAATCTCGAACAAGTCAGCGTTATCGGTGAAGATGCGCGGATTACTCCTGCAGGCGGCAACTACCAGGGGCTGGATCGCTTCGAGGCTCGCCAGAGAATCGTAGCGGATCTGGAAGCGCAAGGTTTGCTCGCAAAGGTTGAATCGTTATCGAACAGCATTGGACGATGCGATCGCTGCTCCACGGTCGTCGAGCCTCTGCTGTCCACGCAGTGGTTCGTCAAGATCAAGCCGCTTGCCGAGCCGGCTATCGAGGCCGTTGAATCGGGCCGCACACGGTTCATTCCTGCTAACTGGGCCAATACTTATTTCGAATGGATGCGTAACATCCGAGACTGGTGTATCTCGCGGCAGCTCTGGTGGGGGCATCGCATTCCCGCCTGGTATTGTTCATGCGGCGAGATCATTGTCGACAAAACGGATCCACAAAAGTGCCCAACCTGCGGTTCCGGAGAACTTCGACAGGACCCGGACGTTCTCGACACTTGGTTCAGCTCTGGCCTTTGGCCGTTTTCAACTCTGGGATGGCCCGAACAAACTCCGGACCTGAAGACCTTTTATCCGGGTACCGTTCTGATTACCGGATACGACATCATCTTCTTCTGGGTGGCGCGAATGATGATGTTCGGTCTGAAATTCATGAACGATGTGCCATTTCGAGCCGTGTACATCACGGGTCTCATTCGCGATGCTCAACGCCAGAAGATGTCGAAGTCGAAGGGCAATGTCGTGGACCCGCTGGAGCTGTGCGACAGGTTCGGTATCGACGCCGTCCGGTTTGCATTCGCACGAATGGGCGCTCCTGGGACCGACATCGCCATTTCGGATGACCTGCTGGAGAGTTATCGCAACTTCGCCACGAAGATCTGGAACGCGGCGCGCTTCATTCTCAGATACGTGGAGGACGGCGACAGGATTTCTTCTTCGGCAGAACTTCGACAGATGGACCTTTCGCTGGCGGATCGCTGGATCCTTTCGCGCCTTTCACGTGCCGCGCAGGAGGTGAATGGATCGCTTGAGCAATACAACCTCCACGAAGCGTCGCGTACACTCTATCGATTCTTCTGGCACGAGTTCTGTGACTGGTACCTGGAGATGATCAAGCTTCATCCGGAACGGTCCAAACCGGTTCTGCTCTATGTTTTTGAGAACGCCTTGCGCATGCTGCACCCATTCATGCCGTTTCTCACCGAAGAGTTGTGGCAGACCATTCCGCATACGGGGGAATCCGTGGTCATTGCGCCGTATCCGACAGCCGATTCAAATCTTGCCGATCCGGCCGCGGAATCCCAGGCCGAGATGATCCAGGATGTCATCACGAAGGTTCGCAATATCCGTTCCGAAATGTCGGTCGACACCAAACAGGCGGTCTCCGTGCGAATGGCAACCGAGGACCAGAATGTCGCGAATCTTTTGACTGGCGCTCGCGATTACGTCTTCAAACTCGCTTCGGTCAGCAAGCTCGAGATTGTTCCCCGGTTGGACGGAAGCAAACTTGTGGCGCAGGCCGTTGCCGCCGGATGCGCACTGGAAGTTCCTCTTGAGGGACTCATCGATCGCGATTCCGAGAGAGCCCGCCTTACACGAGAACTTGAGAAGGTCCGGAAGGAAATCGACGGTCTGGATCGCAAGCTTTCCAACGCGAGCTTCGTGGAGCGCGCACCTGCAGACGTTGTCGAGGAGAACCGGCGTCGTCTCGCGGATTATCGGGATCAGGCGACCAAACTCACGACCGCGCTCGAGCGTCTCAAGTGAAACCTGGGCCGCTCGATTTGCGCGTTGCCGACGACGTGCTCCGAGCAGCTGTTCGTGAAGATCTCGGCAGCGGCGATGTCACGACACGGTCCACCGTGCCACGCGATGCAACGGCAGTCGGGCGATACACCGCAAAACAAGAACTGGTTGTCGCGGGGCTTGCCGTGGCCGCGCATCTTCTCGAGATTGTCGATCCCGCTCTGAGCTATCGACGCCTGGTCGAGGACGGTGACGCCGTGACCCGGGGCACAGCCATCGCAGAAGTTCGAGGGTCTGCGGCATCAATTCTCACCGGCGAACGAGTCACGTTGAACATCCTGCAACGCATGTGCGGTATAGCGACGACAACCCGTGAGTACGTGCAACGGTTGGCAGGGACAAAGGCGAAGGTGGTCGACACGCGCAAGACTGTTCCTGGTCTGCGCCTGCTGGACAAATATGCCGTAGCCTGCGGGGGTGGCTCCAATCATCGGATGGGCCTCTTCGATGCTGTTCTGATCAAGAACAACCATCTCGTCTTTCACGATTCCATCGCTTCAGCCGTCCGTTCTGTGAGAGACCACGCCGGTCGTGGCTTCCGGATCGAAGTCGAAGTCGCCGGTCCTGAAGCCGTGGACGAAGCGATCGAGGCCGGAGCGGATGCCATTCTTCTCGACAATTTCACGCTGGAGCAAACGCGCGACGCCGTACGCCGCTGTCGAGGACGTGTCCCGTTAGAGTCTTCCGGCGGAATCACTCTGGAAACGATCCGCGACTACGCCGAGGCAGGCGTCGACATCATTTCCGTGGGCGCCCTGACACACTCCCCACCGGCGGCCGACATTCATCTCCGAGTGATTCCGGACTGATACGGCGCTTCCTATGGAACGCAAGCTCGACGAACTTCTCTACGCGCTCATGCAGAATATGACGATCGCGGTCTCCGGAGAGAAGCTCGCGCGTGATCTCGGTATCTCGCATTCGACTCTGGTTCGATGGATCGAGAAGCTTCGCGAAGCGAAAGTCGAGATCCGTGGCGAACTCTTCACCGGTTACAGACTCACCCGTATTCCGGATGTCCTGCTTCCGCAGTTGCTGCGGCCTCGGTTGCGTACCAGCCGGCTGGGAAGAACGCTGTACCACTTTTATTCTGTCGACTCGACGAACGAGTTTGCGTTGAGGTTGATCGCTCATCGCAGAAATGTTCCGGACGGGACCCTGATACTTGCGGAGTCTCAAACGGCAGGGCGAGGCCGCATGGGAAGAAGCTGGTATTCGGAGCTCGAAGCGGGACTCTATCTTTCGCTCGTCCTTCGGCCGCAGATTTCACCGGGCTTTGCTCCGC
>DASTBJ010000171.1:0-3155 GCA_035712125.1 Terriglobia bacterium | reverse complement strand
GCCACCTTTCCAATAACGAAAGGTGAAACGAGGAAATTGGGGACAGGAGTTTCCCCTCCTGTCCCCAAATTTCCCTGCGATCATAGAAGAGATTCCGGGGGACCGTGCATCGGGTAAATACGGTATTTGCTGGTATTGCCTCGTTGTACCGGGAGCCGAGGTCCTGCCAGCGACGCTGTTTTCAATTTGAATGGAGCGCCGCCGTCAGGAACGTGGCGCTCCGCAGAGATGGGGATAGGGTTTGCGGCTACTTCTTTACCTTGGGCGGAAACTCCTTGAACATCTTTTCCGCGATTTTATTGATTGTCTTCTCCACCTTTTCCGGCTTGTCGCTGAGGTTGCTGTTCCCGCGGCCCTGCCAGACGAGTTTTTTTTGTTTCACATCGCCGATATCGAGCCGCAGCGTGCCTACCGGAATCTTGTCGATCGTCGTGGTCGAAGTTCCACCACCGTAATACGGGCCGTACCACCCGTACCATCCGCCCATATCGACGGTATTGATCTGAGTTTCATATTCCACCGCTGCGTGATAGATCAGAACCAGATCCGGAGACTTGTCCGCATCGACTTTGGTCAAACCTTTGAGCGCCATCTGCTTGTCTATGGCCTCGAGGATGCGCTGATCCATCAACGGACTTCTTGCGGGCGTACCCTGCTTCCAGGTGTACGTTTTAAAATTCGTGAAAGTCGCAGCCTTGTCGAAGTCGACGTTGACTTTTTGGGCGACCATGGTAATGCACAACAAAGGCAATAGAACCACAGTCAAACCGATGTATTTCGCTTTCATGGTCAATGCTCCCCGGTTGGTTGTTTTGATGCTTCACTTTCGATCTTTATAGTATCGACAGGAGTTGGCCGTTGTATCAAGTGAATCGTGTATGTTGCCGAAAATTTCGTGTACCAGTTGACTATTTCACAATTACGGCTGCACCAATGCTCAGCGTCCATTTTCTCGTTCCGGGCTCATTGACGGCGTTGTACTGGGAATTGAAAAAGAACCGCACGGGCTGGCTATGTACGCGGGCGATGTAATTGATTTGAGCGCTCAGAGGCACATTGATGATTTTCCCCTCGTTCCAATCGACGGCGTACTGCGCATCACCGATCGCAAAACTCACCCTCTCGTTCAGTGTGTAGGCAAGAATCGGCTGAATCTGAGTTCGTGAAATATCTCCAAAGCTGAAAAAATTCTGGTTGAACACGCCGTAAGTCCATTTGTTTTTTCTGAACACTGCCGCGATCGCGGGTCCGACCGACAAGGTATCGACACCCGGCCCCTTGTTTGTACCCGCACTCAGGACGCCACCCAGAGCGAGCGTCCCCCAGCCTTTCTGGTACAGGAAGATGTCAACGATTTCGACGTCACCGAGCCCGCGTTCGCCCAACGGCTGACTGGTGACGTATGGCACCGAGATGCGGAAGATGTTCGGCATGTTCAGCAAGACGTGCGGGATACCTGCCTGGAACAGAAGATCGTTCTGCCTGTCATCAAGTCCCCAGACGGATGGGGAATATCGGTTCTGAAGAATGAATGTTTTCAATGGTGCTGTCGGATCGACGACTTGTGCTGCCAGGTTGGGCGCGCCCAAATCCTGCGCCATGGCCGCTCCCGTGTGCAAAAGAACGCACACCACCACAGCCGAGGCCCAGAGAGGCGAATGCTTGATCATCAGTTCGATTCCTTCCTAACGGCTCTCGACGATAAACCTTAACCTGTTAAAGGACCAATGCTTTTACCGCATCCAAAATGTCCTTCAGGGGCACGGTCATCAGCGCAGCAGGAATAAACGGAAAACCGGCTGCGATGACAAGGGGGATGAGATCCTTCCAGTGGAAAGGCACGTCATCTACGTCATAGACATTTCCAACAACCTGATAGAGGTCGGTCATCGCCGAGAAGTCTGAAGCTTCCAGAGCGGAGGCATCGATCCTGGCCCGGCTGTCTAACCACTTTTTTTCAAACTCCGCAGCAACCGCCGTCGCCAGCGGCCCATACCGAAACATCCCGTGCAGTTTGAAGTTTCGAAGTTTCGCGATGAACATGGAAAGCGGACCAGCCGCCAGAATCACCATCACGGCTGCCACGACCACCGCAGCGTACTTGTATCCCAGGTGAGGCACTCCGTCGCGCAACATGGCGTTAACTTCCGTTCCCGCTACAGTCACGCCGAGCGCAAGTGCCAGCAGCCGGTGAGCCCGAATAGCCGTGCTCACAAACTTGAGACCGCCAGCGTGGTCCGGATGCGAGGGAATCAGTCGAAGGTTCAGTCGTGCCATCTTTGCAAGAAACCGCCACCACAGCAGCAATCGCCAGAACCAGCCAAAGCACAACCAGAGCAGCAGCGGCACGCTGACGAAGGCGTGCCACAAACCCGGTGGCGACAGTTCGAGAACACCGGGCCCCGCCCAGTACCAGGCCGGCGTGTTCTCCTGCGTGAGATTGAGGATCAAAACAGTGACGATGACATAGGCGAGCAGGAACGTGACTACAGTGGCGGTTTTGGCTTCAAGCAGACGACGGGTTGACGCAACGGCGGATTTGTATCGTTCGACGTCCTCAGGACCTACAAGTCCGGACGATAAAAAATGGTGTGACAACCGGCTGAGGAGCGGAATCCCATCCGCTTCGGCAAGGACCAGGAGAGGGACGGCAAGCAGGAATCTTGCATTCACCGCGACGTCCGAAAAGAAAGATCGCGCCGCTGTGTTTCCCAACAAAACTTCGAGGATCGCCAGGGCCGCTAAAGGGATCCACCCGATGAACACTGAGGCCAGCAGGGGTCGCGCAACGCGCCTTTCTGCCGGCGGCCGGATGATTCGCAGCGCCTTTGCCCAGGCGATGGACGGACCACCGGAAAAAAGCCCTTCGTCGAATTGTGCCGTCATACCCATGGAACTGCGCAACTAGTGTGAACTGCGAGGGCTCGAGGGCGGGGAAGCGCCTGGCCTCCAGAGCTGAGCGATCCGATTCACGGGGCCACGCAGCAACATATAGGGCGCGACGGCGAGTCCGAGCGCCACCAGCACAGTCTCGAGAACATAAACCCAGCGGAGAATCACAAGCTGATAGACGACATCCATGGCCACTGCAATGATGAAGATGTGGGCTACGGCCTGCCATCCTTCATGAAGCAGCTTCCGCGCGTTAGCCGGGT
>DASTBJ010000170.1:0-2455 GCA_035712125.1 Terriglobia bacterium | reverse complement strand
CTCGATGCGAGGACGGGCGCGGAGTTGTGGCGTGCGACCCTGGGAGGGCAGGTCGTGGCCAGCCCCATGACATATCGCGTTTCAGGAAAGCAATACGTCGCGATCGCGGCCGGCAACACGATGTTCGCGTTCGCGTTGCCGGATTGAGTCTACGCTGTCCTGCGTATTGCCGGATCCACCGTATCGGCGCTCTGACGAACGACAACGATCCGATCGGCGGCTGTGAATTTCGGCGGAAGCGCCTTCTCGAGTGCGGGGAGAACTCCCTTCACCGGTATCCAGTTCAGAAACTTCTGAGCAGAATCGGCGAGGTTAGAGTCTCCGAACTCGGGGCTCTTCAGTGTCATCTTTTTCAGAGGCGGTTTCGCGTCGCCCCAGGCGAGCAATCTCAGGGCCGGCCGCATATCTTCGAGAACGCCGTACACGCCTTGAGGCGTCGCAGGTGCGATGGACATCGCAAAGACACGTCGGGCCAGAAGTTCGTTCAACGTGAGGAAACGGAGGAGCGCCTCATCCGACAGATAAAGCGACTCGACGCGATAAGCTGAGGCGCTTGCGATAAGGATGTCATCCAGTGTGTCTCGCGATTCCGGCGACGAGGGGACCGACCACGAAAGCAGTTTTGCCACACGTTTGCGGAATGCCCATAGCGCCGACGGATCCTGCGAACTTGCCTGCAGCAGGTCTCGGAATCGGGAATTGCCCAGAGCGTCACTGCACCGGTCTCGGAACACACGCTCGCGTTCCAAAACTTCCGTGGCGGACTTGCCAGGAGGCAGCTTTGCCGTGCCAACGAACCCGCGGACGTAGTCTTCCTCTCCCAGGTTGGTCTCTTTGATGGCTTTTGCAACGCTGGCATGGGTTCCTTCAACTTTTCCAGGCGCAGCCGGAAGATTCAGTCGCAACGGGCACATGAAATGTGGCGCGACCACCAGGGTGTTTCCGATCCTTGAAAAGTCGTTGAAGGGAAAGAGCAGGCAGATGCCCGGCTTCCGCGCGCGGCCATGATCGAGTTCGATCTGGCAGAGGTTGTCGTTTCTCAGGAAGAAACATCGTCCGGTTGGCGTCGCAACTGTAACGATGTCGCCTTCACGCTCCGTGACGAGGCTCGCCAGCGGCGGATAATTTCGGAAGACGAAGTTCATCTCGCGCTTGAGGCTGCCTGCAAAACCCTGTCCCCGGCAACAGAGCGCGGTGCATTCGGCACAAACATGGTGAAAAACTCCGTCCGGGAAGGCGAAAAAGATGTCGATCGATCCGTTCTCTGCGTGCTTCATGAAGCCAAGCAAGATATCACGAAACCCGGATCAATATTACGAGCGTTTGCACGCCGGATGCGGCCCGAACTGGCTGTCTTTCGGGGCTGAGCGAGCCTTGCAATGCCCTTGGATCGGTGTATAATTTTCGACGCCTCGGACAAAAAACTGGGCCTAAGAATCCTGCGACGGCGAGGGAGTTCCGTTATATTTTCACGCCATCCAAGTACCGGCGCTTGAAGAGCGTTCTCAGGCAAATCAATCAAGGATCAGCACAGGAGAGAAACACAAATGAGCGAGAGTTTGACTGGAGCAGAGTTCAAAAAACAACTGCGCGAAGGAGTGCCGAAGTTCGGCTTGTTTATCAATTCCCATAGCCCGACCGTCGTAGAACAGTTGGCCTTCAGCGGTTATGACTGGCTGCTGGTCGATACCCAGCATGGACCGATGGGCAACGAGACCCTTTCGGGCATGCTGGCCGGCATTTCCAACGGAGGCGTGAAATCGTTGGTCCGCGTTGGCGGATATAGTGATCGCGCTGGAATCCAGCAGGCGCTGGACATGGGCTCAGACGGCGTTCTTGTCCCCTATATCAATAACGCCGAAGAAGCTCGCCAGGCCGTCAGTTGCGTCCGATATCCCACCGCTGGAACACGGTCGGTGTACTTCCCTCAGCGTTCGATGAACGAAAAGGGTCTTTTGGGATACGCAGGCGCGTGGAACGACAACGCCATCTGCGCTCTCCAGGTTGAAACCGCAGACTGCATCAAAAACATCGACGAAATCGCAGCGGTGAAGGGCGTCGACCTGCTCTTCCTGGGACAGAACGACCTCTGCATGTCCATGGGCCTGTATGAGAAGTACAAGTTCCCCGACATGTACACCTCGCCGGAACTGATGGATGCTACCAACAAGCTGGTGAACGCTGCTCGAAAGAACAACGTCATCCTCGGTCTCTTCCTGTTTGGAACGAGCCGCGTCGGTGAGTTCCTCGAGAAGGGCTTCCCCTTCCAGAGCATCGGCAACGACCTCCATCATGTGCTCACACAGGCTGGTGCCTATGTGAACGATCTGGAGAAGATTGCGAAGGAAAAGAGCAAGATTCCCTGGAAGCGCAGGGCAACGGCTCTGTTCTAGTTTCGACAAAAGGGGAAGTCCGGGGTAAATCGGGGTCAGACTAGTTGTTTACATTTTTCGCG
>DASTBJ010000169.1:0-5560 GCA_035712125.1 Terriglobia bacterium | reverse complement strand
CCTGCAGACAAAAGCAATTCGTGTGCCCTACCCTTACGTTCACGTCGCGGTCTCATCCTGGATGTCGATACAGGTGCGCCGGTAAATGGTGGAACTGTGTTTCTCGTGGGCGAGAGTTGGGCGAAGTTTGACCTTGGGACTGACGGCAAGTTTGAATTTGTAAATCTATTGCCGGGACGTTATGAACTCGAAGTCCAGGGATTGGGTTATCCGACGTTTCGACGGCCTCTTGTAATCGACGAAGAGGACGTGAATCTCGAATTGAAAACGAACTAATTAAATCGCACTCAGCGTCCCTTTGGCGCGACCAGCGAAAAAAGAGACCGGCGCTGCCATGCCTCGATCTGTTGAACCCACGCCAGATTCTCCCGTGCGCTGGGTTCGATCGACTGCCCCTTCGCAAGAACGACTGCTTTTTCCGCGTAAGCGAGCGCCTTGTCGATGGGGAGTGTCTGCCCCTTCAGGCCGGCAAATGTCCGGCTGACCTGCATAAGCGTTCGAGCATTCCCCGGATCCCCCTTAACCGCCTTATCGCCATATTCCACGGTATGAACGGCATCGTTTCTTCCCGAATATTCCGACATCATCGACAGGTAGATCCCTATACGTCGCGGGGACCATGGAAAGGACTTTTCAAATTGAGCGACTAGTTGCGCCTTTCGCTCCAGGGTTTTCTCTGCGGTAATCTGCTGGTAGGCCTTCTCCTCAGCGCGCATCTGCTCATACGTCAGGTTTGCCATCGGAAGCGCCCTTGACCCCGACTGTGGACGCTCACTGCTCGGAGGCACTGTGAAATTTACGTCCGAACGAACTCTCGCGGGTTCAATGCGAACCTGTGTGGCCGCCGATCGATCGGTTCCGGCGGGGTAGTACCTCAGTTCACTGAGCCTCCCGGCCACGATGTAATAGTTTCCCTCAGGAATGTTGATCAGTCGGAAACGTCCGGAGGAATCGGTCTCGGCGACGCTCAGGAGGCTGGAGCCGGTCGGATCGTCAACATCGAGAGCACCCACGCGGACGCCTGCAGCGGGTTTGCCGTCAGGAGTCTTCAGCGAACCCATGACGATACCCGTCCCGGGCTGGAGACGTTCCGCTCCCTGGATGGCCATTATGGCCGTCACCAGGAGTACGGCGATCATTTGGTCAGACCGGCTTTGGAAACAATGCCGCTCAACGTGGGTTCGTTGAACCCTATTTGATGTGCCGCCACTCTCCCGTCGGGTCTAATCATCACAAAAGTTGGAAAGGCGCTGACGCCATACGCCGCTGGGATTCCTGCTTCGTCACCCATAATGACGGGATAAGAAACGGACTTTGTCTGGAGAAACTTCTCCACCGTTTCACGCTTCTCGCCTACATCGATCCCGAGAATCACGAGGCCCTGCGCGCGGTAATCCGCGTGAAGTTTCTCCAGAGTTGGCATGCTCTTAATGCAGGGACCGCACCAGGATGCCCAGAAGTCGAGCAGGACCGGTTTCCCTTTCAGTTCTTCAAGACTGTAAGCCTTGCCGTCGAGACTCACACCGCGGAAAGACGGTGCATCTTTGCCCGTCAGATCAACGCGGTTGCCTGCAGTCTGTGGAGCCTGCTCGCGCGCATCCGGCGGAGGCGTATACGCGAAATGCGTGGCAGCGACGGGCTGATCCACTTTCAGGCCACGGGTAACTTGCAGGACCCTGGAGCGATACTCCAGAGGCGGCGCCCCTGCTGCCGGGGAAACTTTGACGGTATAGGAAATCTCTTCCTGAACCTCCACGAGAAGCTTCTTGTCGATCCATGACGTCATAACGCCGTCGGACACCTGTCCACCCATGCCGGCTTGCGCGGGAAGTTTCACGTTGCTCGTCAAGACCCAGCAGTCATAGGCTGTGCCATCAATGGTGATCGATTCCTGCCGCGACGTCTTCGTCGTCTTGGGATCCGCGAAGAATCCGATTACATCCAGCACCGCAAGACTCGCTGCAGTGCCGTCGGGTGTCTGAGCCGCCGCAATCCTGGTGTAGGTCTTCGTCGAAGGACGATAGGTCCACGTCAATTCCCCGTCGGAAACCAGCAGGCTGCCACCACCCAACTGAAGATCGATACGCGCCTTGCCGGGATTCTGCAGAGCGACGGTCTGCTTTCCAATCGACGACTGCACCGGAACACGCCGGCCTAAGGCCTGGATTTCCGTAACGGGTTTGCCGTCCAACGTCACTTCGCCGGTGATTTCCTTGACGTACTCGATACTCTTGCGCTGCTTTGCAGCTTCCTGGACTTGCCTGGTGATGGTTGTCGCGTCAGGCAACTCCTGAGCGCCAAGCGTGAGCGTGAGGAGGAGAAGGGACGCAATCGCGATCGAACGCATAAACGCCTCCGCGGAGTAGTTGCTCGCTATCCTCTCATGAGAGTCCGGGACCGGCGAGAAATTTCGCAGTGGACAAATTCCGCATATAATTCCGCCAACAACCTGGGAGGAAACCATGATCAAACCGGTTCGAGTCCTTGCCGCACTTTGCGGTCTCTCGTTCTTGTTGACGGCTACCGCTCAGACGACCGAGACCGTCGACACCAGGGTCATCGATCGCATCATTGCCGCAGAGAAGACTTCTCAGGTCATGGATATCGCCGGTGTGCTCACCAATACACACGGCGCGAGGCTCACCAACTCTCCCAGTGTGAAAGCCGCCGGCGAATATGTGCGCAAGAAAATGGTGGAGTGGCAGCTTGCCAATGTGCGGCTTGAGACGTTCAATTTCGGCAACGGTTGGGCAAATGAACGATTCACAATGAAACTGGCGTCCGACCCCAGCGTGATGTTCCAGGCCTATTCCAAACCCTGGACCCGCGGCACGAACGGTCCTGTAACTGGAGAAGTGGTCGAGGGCGTCAGGGCGCAGGCGGATCTGACCAGCATGAAAGGGAAGTTGCGCGGAAAATTTGTGATGGTTCTTCCGCCACCACCAGCGCCACCCCCGACACCGTCTACGCCACCTCCGATTCAACGATTCACGGACGCCCAACTTGCTGCGCTATCCACTGCACCAACCCAGGCGCCGGCACAAACGCCGGCTGCGCCGACGCCAGCGGCGCCAGGCGGACAACCTCAGCGCGGCGAAGCTGCTGAACCGCCATCCCAGGAGGCAGGCTTCTTCGCATTTCTTGAGACTGCGCTGTCGGAAGCACCCGCTCAGCCGACAAATGCGCGGGCTCCCGCGGCCGCACCGAACACGGGAATGCCGTCGCGTGCTGTCGTAACACGGTTCTATTTCGACGAAGGTGTGGCGGGCATGATCGAACCGGGTCCCGTGCGAAATGGCGCGCTCTTCGCGATCACCGACACCGGAGAAACCGTTCCGTGGAAGAAAGATCCCACGCTGTCGAAGACGCCTCCACAAATCGTTCTGGCTGTCGATGACTACATTAAGCTCTCGGAGCGGATCAAATCGGCACCGGTTTCACTTCAGGTCGATATTAAGAACAACTACCAGAACGTCGACCAGACCGCGTTTAACGTGATTGGCGAAATCAAAGGCACCGACAAGGCCACCGAACTCGTTGTGGTCGGTGCGCATCTCGACACGGTGCACTTGAGCAAGGGAGCCACCGACAATGCCGCGGGCGTAGCCGTGGTCATGGAAGCCATTCGGCTTCTTAAGTCCCTTGCGCTACCGATGCGGCGCACGGTGCAAATCGGTATCTGGACGGGTGAGGAGCAGGGCATGCTCGGATCCATGGCTTTCGTCGATAAGTATTTCTTTCAGCGTCCGATTCGTCAGATCCGCGCAGGCCACGCAAAGCTTTCGGTTTACTTCAATGTGGATAACGGAACGGGAGCGATCCGCGGCGTCAACATGCAGGGGAATACGCAGATCAAACCGATCTTCGAGGCCTGGATGGCCCCCTTCAAGAGCATGGGAATGACGACCCTCGCCGATCGCAGCGTCAGAAACACGGATCATATGTCGTTCGACAATATCGGACTGCCGGCATTCCAGTTCATTCAGGACCCGATCGAGTACGACACGCTGACGCACCATTCGAACAAGGACACATTCGATCGTCTTCAGAAAGACGATCTCATGAAGAACGCTGCGATTGTTGCGTCATGGGTGTACCTGGCAGCGAATCGTGCCGAAATGTTGCCCCGCAAGCCGTTGCCTAACGGGGTGTATCCCGCAGGCTCACCGGTGCCATAGGGGGAACTCGCTAATCTCGCACTTGAAAGTCCACGGCCTGCGCCATAATGCCGTTCTTGTCTTTGCGCCGGGTGTCGGAGACCACAATCTGCATGACGTAGCTTCCGGGCGTGATCTTCGTCAACTCCAGACGCCCGCCTACGGCGATGCGTTTGGCATTCTGCTGTCCCTGCAAATTGATCGGCGATTGTGCTGAAGAGTACACCGGCTGTCCGTCGCGGAAGAGCCGGACCTGATGCTCCAACTGGGATTTGTCATTGCCGTCAGTTCGAATATTGAGGATTTCGTAGGCATACGACACTGCCGATCCTGTCCGGAAGATGCGTACCGAAGGTGTACCGTCGATGTCCGCGCGATAGTCTTCGGCGGATCCGGACGCGCCGGGCGTTTGTGGCTGCAACGACGACGCCGTCATCACAATGCCGGAAACCACGAGACGGCCGCTTTCCACGTCAGGAATATCCACAAACTGTGTGGCGCTGCCGAGCTTCTCACTGTTCGCATCGCGCAGGGCTACGCGCATCTGGTAAGGTCCCGCTTTTTTCATCGGTACGGCAACGGAGTACACAAGGCCCCTTCTCAGGATTTCCTCGTAGGCTTCCTTCGGATAGCTCAGCCGCCATGTCTTGTCGACATTAGCGGAAACCTGCCCGTTCGAGTCGAAGCTAACGATGGCGATATCGACCTCGGCAGACCGAGCACCGTCGGTTTCTTCCTTGAAGACCAGCTCTCGTGTGTCGAAGTGCAGTAGCGCCTTGATATAAGACCCTTCGGCATCGGAATGCGAGAACAGGGTCGTTAAGCGGACGCTCAAAGCTCCTGTGGTAAACGGCGACACCAGAGCCTTGGCGAGCTGTGCCGCGCGTGTCTGTGGCACCGGCGGCAGCCGGCTATCGGGTGTGCCAAAGAAGCCTGTGCGCGAACGCGCCGTCAAACCCGGCCGCTTCACACGGACACTGATGCTATGGAACTTCGAATCGCCGGTCCGTTCGTCAAACGTCGCACTATCGGGCTGATATCCCATGAGGTAGTAACCATTCCCGTCGTCCACCGCTCGTCGCATCGAATTCGTGATATCGCCGCCGGGATAAAAGAGCCCGCCGGTTTTCTGAGCAAGGATGACCAATCCGTCCTGCGACTGGATGAGCTGCTGCGTGCGTTGCCCAACGACCTCAGAAAGCTGCTCTGAGGTGCGGCCTCCGGCGCCATCCGAGGCCGTCAGTCCTGTGAACGTTGGACCGCGTGGATCGATGGAATAGATGACCACAGAGGATCGATTCGCCTCATCGGCGAGCTTTCGAAGATTGTCTTCCCTGGTCACATTCGTCGTCCCGGACGTTCCCACGATTCCTGGTCCGTCCAGAAAGGTGAGGCGCATGCTC
>DASTBJ010000168.1:0-3829 GCA_035712125.1 Terriglobia bacterium | reverse complement strand
ATCTCCACCTTCCTGCACTTCTATTTCGATGGGTTCATCTGGCAGGTGCGGCAAAGCGACTTTCGTCAGGGAATGGGCATCAAAAACTCGACTGCGTCGCCGGCTCGTGAACGGGCGACGGTCGCGTCCCCTGGCTGGGCGCCGGCCGGCTGGAAGTGGGCATTCTTCCTGATACCGGCAGCAGTCCTCGGTATTTCCGAGTACCGGAAGGTCGAGAAACCTTTGATCGATCAGGCTCGAAACGTTGCGGAACTCGTTCCGGATCGCTGGCAGGCCAATGGAGTACTGGGTTCTCTTGAAAAAGCCGCCGGAGATGAAGCGCAGGCGCTTGGGCACCTGCAAAAAGCCGTAACGCTGAATCCATCCTATGGCTATGGGTATGTGATGCTCGGAGATATCTACGCGCATCGGAATGATACCGAGCTTGCGTTGAAGCACTATCGCCAGGCGGTCGCACTCAATCCGGAAAACTACGACGTACAGAACCGTCTGGGCAAGATGCTGGTCAATCTCGGGCGCAACGTCGAAGCGATTCCCCACCTTCAGATCGCGGCCGAGCACAACCAGTTGGATGCGAACCTCGCCTATGTCCTGGGCGCCTCGCTTGTTCAGGAGAAGAAGCCCCTGGAAGGCATCCCCTATCTTCGCCGCGCTGTCCGGCTGGATCCGACGGAGAAGCAGGCCTTCAACTATCTCGGTATCGCGCTTCAGGCCCAGGGCAACATGCGCGAAGCAGCCGACTATTATCGAAGAGCCGTGGAGATTGATCCCAACTACGCTCCGGCCCGCGAAAACCTGCAGCGCATGGAACGACTACTTGCGTCCTCTAAAAGATAGGTACGGTCTCTGTTCCTGGTGTATAAAGGCCGAACGGAGGCAATGATCATGTTTCTAAAGCGCCTGGCTCTTGCAAGCCTGATCGTTGGAGTGGGAACGTCAGCGTTGACGCTGCAAATGGTGGCACAACAGAACTCTTCGGGCGCTGTCACCTTCCACAAGGACGTGTTGCCCATTCTCCAGGAGAACTGTCTGACCTGCCACAGGCCGGGCGAAATTGCCCCGATGTCGTTCGTCTCGTATAACGACACGCGTCCCTGGGCAAAGGCGATCAAGGCCGCCGTCATTTCCCGGAAGATGCCGCCCTGGTTTGCGGATCCGGCTTATGGCCATTTTGCCAACGACCGGGTGCTCACTGATGCGCAGATTAAGACGCTCGTAGCATGGGCCGATGGCGGCACCGTTGAAGGCAACCCGAAGGACGCGCCAGCGGCGCGCGTGTTCCACGACGGATGGAATATCCAGCCCGACATGGTTATCGAAATGCCGTTGGACGTGAGGCTTCCGGCGACGGGGACAATCAATTACAAAAGCATCCTCGTGAAAGCGAACTTCACTGAAGACAGGTGGGTTGTCGCAGCGGAAATGCGTCCGGGGAACACGGCTGCCGTCCATCACATGCGCGCGATTGTCCGTCCGCCGAACTCGACGTGGATGCAGAACGCAATACCCGGAGTCGCGTATGAAGCGGGAGACCCGGAAGTGGGACGGCAGGCCGCGGAAAGCGACCTTCTCGGTAAGTTCAATCCCGGGCTCGGTGCGCAGGATTTCAGCATGTTCGAGTCCGCGAAGTTCGTGCCAAAGGGTTCCGACATTGTGTTCAGCATGCATTACACAGCGACGGGCAAGCCGGGAACCG
Organism: Terriglobia bacterium; assembly: GCA_035712125.1. Lineage (GTDB taxonomy): Bacteria > Acidobacteriota > Terriglobia > 20CM-2-55-15 > 20CM-2-55-15 > DASTBJ01. The sequence continues at coordinate 2,133 of DASTBJ010000168.1, read as the reverse complement.
ACCGGTCCAAAGTCGGATTGGTCTTTTCGAAGAATCCACCGAAGTACCGTTACTACGTCAGCGACGGCCCGACTGGCTCCAATCTGGCCATTCCTGCCGGCGCTGAAAACGCAGAGATTGTGTCTGAGATGACGGCTCAGGCCGACACCCAGTTGGTGTACTTGCAGCCGCATATGCACCTTCGCGGCAAAGACTACGAAGTTCGTCTGATTTTCCCGAATGGTAAAACGGAAACCATTTTCAAGGCGAAGTGGGACTTCAACTGGCAGCTTGGTTACGATCTCAAAAAGCCGATCGCCATTCCCAAGGGCACGCGCATCGTCGGCATCGCCCACTATGACAATTCGCCGAACAACAAATTCAATCCGGATCCGACGAAACTTGTCCTTTGGGGCAACCAGAACTGGGACGAGATGCAGAATTGCTTCATGGGATTCCTGGTGGATCCTTTCGGTCCGAATCCGAAGACGTTGTTCCGAGCGTCCGGCGTCAGTCTTCTGCCGCGAGGAACATCGGGGCCGACACTGGCGGCGCTGCAATAAGCCCAACTGTTCTCCCATAAAATTAGAAAAGCGAGGCACCATGTCGATGAAAGGTTCCGTCAGGTGGCAAATTGTCGTGGTCGCATTGGCGATGTTCGGCGCTGTTCTTGTTGCCGCCGTACAGGGACCCGTCCAGATGACCGCACAACAGGACCGCCAGCGAATCATGGATCTGCTTCAAATCGCTTCGATTCCTCCGGGCGCTCCGGGGTCGAGCAATCCCGAGACGTATAACGAAGCCAACGCCAATCCGTATCCCAAACTGCCGGACCCACTGACTTTGAAGAACGGGCAGAAGGTCACCACCCGGGACATGTGGGTGAAACAGCGGCGGCCCGAAATTCTGGAAGATTTCGAGCGCGAGGTTTATGGGCGTACGCCGAAAGTAACTCCGAAGGTGAATTGGGAAGTTGTCAGCTCAACCGAAGGAATGAACGGCGACGTCCCGATCAACACGAAACAGCTCGTCGGGCATGTCGACAATTCCTCGTACCCTGCCATCACGGTGGATATCCAGCTCACGCTGGTTACACCTGCCAATGCGAAGGGCCCGGTACCGGTCATGATGCAGTTCGGTGGCGCGCCCGGTGGAGCACGGGGCGCTGCTGCCGGTCAAGCCGCCCGGGGGAATGCGGGTCCCGCTGCACAAGCTCAAACTCAAACTCAGACGCAGGCGCCGAACACACCAACTGCGCCTGCGCGCGGAGGTGGCGCTCGTGGTCCGCAAGGTCCGGACTGGAGGCAGCAGGTCCTAGCCAAAGGCTGGGGTTACGCGAACATCGTCCCGAACAGCATCCAGGCGGACAATGGCTCCGGACTCACGCAAGGCATCATTGGTCTTGTAAACAAGGGTCAGCCACGCAAACTTGATGACTGGGGCACACTCGCGGCCTGGGCGTGGGGCGCAAGCCGAGCATTGGACTATTTCGAAACCGACAAAGCGGTGGATGCCCGCCAGGTCGGACTGGAAGGGCATTCGCGCTACGGCAAAGCCACAATCGTTGCGATGGCTCTCGACGAACGCTTTGCCATCGCCTATGTGAGCTCATCGGGCGCAGGTGGAGCCAAGCTGCATCGACGGAAGTATGGAGAGCTCGTCGAAAACGTGCTTGCCGCCAATGAGTATCACTGGATGGCCGGGAACTATTTCAAGTATGGCGGCAAGTGGGACGCATTGCCCGTGGATTCACACCAACTGGTGGCGCTGATTGCGCCCCGGCCGGTATTTATCAGCGCGGGGCGTGGACCTGACTTGAATCCGGACGGTTCGATCGCCACTCGCATCAACGAGACTGGAACGACAGTGGCGGTCAATATCAATGACGCCTGGGTCGATGCCAGGGGCAGCTTTCTGGCTGCAGCAGGCGCCGGTCCGGTCTACACGTTGCTTGGAAAGAAGGATCTGGGTGCGACGGAGTTTCCTCCGATCGATACGACACTAATCAGCGGCGACATCGGGTTCCGACAACATACCGGTGGACACACCGATGGGCCAACCTGGCCAACGTTCCTGACATTCGCCGACAAATACATCAAGCTAAGGAATTAAGGAGAAGGAAGGGGTGCGAAATTTCGCAGGGTGTTTTCACCC
>DASTBJ010000167.1:0-4200 GCA_035712125.1 Terriglobia bacterium | reverse complement strand
ACTGTCGCTGTGCAATTGTGCACAATGCCTGACGAACCGAATTCCAGGTCCTTTTTAGGAGTTTGGAGATGAGGCAGAACTGTGCGCATCAGCTATTCTCAGTCCCTGTCACTCGAATTTCTTTCCTGGACTAAGGTTCGCCTTCACGGGGCCACTGACCTTCCCACGCGAGAAACCCGAATTGCAGCTGGTGACGCTGATACCAATCGGCGTTAGCACAAGGAGTACTCGTGAATGATAAGACCAATATGCGCTACAACGGTTTCCGATCCACCGATGAGGGCGGCCGGATCTTCGAGTTTTCACTTTCTGCAACCACAAAGGTTGCGTTTCTCATTTGCATCGAAATTCCCAATGCGCTCTTTGTGGGGGTGAATCGCATCCAGCTACAGGAAGGTGTTGCCATCTCCTACGCGAAACTCAAGGATATGCTCACAGTGGGAACGGCAGACGAGATCCCGCGGGCGTTCTGTCTTACCGCCTCTGACCTCGCTCAATACAGACACGTGCCGCTTGAATCGAAGCGCCGGTGGGGTTACGGGTCCGATCGCGCCGTCAAACCAAACCTCTAGCAGGGGACTCCTCGCCTTAAGAACATTGCAGCAGGCATTCTCCTGGACAACGATCGTCGCTTATCGTCCGTGAGGCAGTTCGCAATGCCGGGACCCGACAGTCCATCCATATTCATAAAGGACTTCCCCCTATCCATCAAAAACATGTCCACTATTGACCAATACTCCTGATCCCATCCTGCTACTGTTCTACGCGTGGTCGTCTAGTATCCACAGGGAGAATTCAAATGAACCGCGTGCCCAGGTTTGGAATGATCGTTGTCTGCATGGTGCTTCTATCGCCGCTCGGCTCCGCTCAGAACCTTCTTAAATACCGTGATTTCGAGTTTGGCATGAATGTTGACGCGGTTCTGAGTCAGACAAAAATGGACGCCTCCAGCGCCAAGACTACCTTCGCCGTCCCGGACCTTATTCAAACACTCCGGTGGGACCGCGACGGTTACTCTTTCACACCCGCCGAAACAGATCCGGTTCGCAGCGTTCGGTTCGACTTCTATAACGATCAACTCTTCAAGATCGTCGCGACCTATAACTCCCGTCGACTTGAGGGGGTGACCGTTTCCGATTTGATCGAAGCGATTTCGAAAGTCTACGGCACCGCGAGCAATCCAGACGAAACCATCATTGTTTCACCGTACACGGGGTATGAGGAGCGACAGAAAGTCCTGGCGCGGTGGGAGAACTCGGAGGCCGCCTATAGCCTTTTCCAATCCTCATTGGGAGGAGAGTTTGGCCTGGTAGGGTCTTCCAAGAAACTCGAGGGCACGGCACTGCCTGCGATTCGTGAAGCGCAACGGCTTGACGCGCGTGCCGCGCCACAGCGAGAGATCGATCGACAGCAAAAACTCGAGGAAGAATGGCGTGCAAGGGAAGAGAAGTCGCGCTCCCTCAATTTGCCCAATTTTCATCCGTAAGGACGTTGAAATTGAAGACTAATTGAGTCATTTGTTCAGTTCCAGAATCAACCGGCCATCCTGGAACACGGATACTGTCCCAGACGATGACGACACCACCAAAGCAATGGCTCCGGTTCCGATCGTCACTGCAAGCGCGGCAACGTGACGCGCTCCGAAACCTGATCGCAGTGACCGATCTCTGATGGGGGCGTCCAGATAGGTTCCCGCCGATTCGACGATTCCGTTCCCATTGACAATGAAGGCACCGTCCATCGCGGCGTACTCACGCAGTGTTTCAAACACCTCAGGGTTATGGATGTCCAGTGCTTGCGGAGGATGCCCGGCACAAGGATTGAGAATAAGCTGCCGCAAATAGGGGGAGAGGCTGATGGGATCTCCCTGGACAAAGATAGCGCCAATGGGTCTCCCTTCACGACCTTCCGACGCCAGGCGGACCGCAATAGTCAGCAAACGGGCCAAATGGCGGCCAACTTTATACGCCGGGTCGATCGCTTTCAACCAAGGCAGATCTTCAGACGGCTTGGTAAGGAATACAGTATCAAGATGGCCGGAGCCTACAATTCCCGACAGACAGAGAATCGTCTCAGCTCGGTCCAGCAGTCCATTGAGCACTGCCAGCAACAGCGCAAGATGAACTCGACTGGTCCGATTGAGTCCACCGTCGGGAATCGAAATTACGATATCGGTTTTCGGATCGGCACCCTCAGGAAGGTTCGACTGCCGCATTACCCAGATCAGCGATTCAGATCCCCGTACCCGTTCTATAAGCCGGATATCGTTCATTTCATCAGCTTGAATGAGAAGGCGCCGCACGCCCAGTGAGCGAGCGAGAGCGAAGGCATGGGTAACCATGGCGTCGGTTCGCGTCGTGCCGTCGGGCAACTCCCTCATCTTTGAATTCTCGGCTGCCGCATTATGCTCTCCGCCAAGATCCAGTCTGGAGCCTATCACGGTTGTAACCGGTCTTATCAGGCGCTACGTACGCCCGCACGGCGCCGACATCTTTCCGGCCTCCGGGTTGCCTGAGCGAATTTCTCTTACGCCTAAACTTTCACCCGGACAATCCCGACCGAAAAAACTGATCAATTAAGGACATCGGCAAGCTGAATTCCCAGTCACAATAGCCCATGACTAAAAGCACTTCGATGATTGTGAACGTCCTGCATGAGCTCGAGGACCAGGGGTTGTCCGTCAAGTCGCACAATGCGCTCAACGGAACGTGGTTCATAAAGGGGGACGGCATTTTCCTCGGCTACGTAGCAACCAGCGATGAATTGATCGAATTGAAGGAAGAAAACAGACTGAACCTCCGCGGCATAAAGTCCCTCGGCTGAGGCGCATCCTCACGCAATCCAGGATTCCTGAGTTCTTCGTATTCTGAATCACGGGCATGCATCAAGGCTTACTTCCGCGGGACTATTCTATAAAGGCCGCACCCTGGCCTGTGTCCACGGTCAAATCGCTTGAGAGCATGACAAGCGATGGACAGCTGATCCTCGTCTTCTACTCTTGCTGTAGAGTGTGGGGCGGGATAGGCTACTGGATTGCCTGAATGTTGGCTCTTGCGTCTAAACCCCGACTCCCCCGAATAGGGCAGGAGAGTGCATTTCGTATGAGCGTTCGACGACTGCGACCTTCGTCCACCAAGGGGTATAAGAGCAACGACACCAAAACGTGTCCAATTGTGGGAATTGGCGCATCTGCAGGGGGGTTGGAAGCCCTCACTCTCTTGCTTAATCACCTGCCGATCGACACCGGCTTCGGTTTCGTGTTGGTGCAACATCTCGATCCTGAGCATGAAAGTGCCCTGACGCAGCTGCTTGCTCGTGCCACAATGCTCCCGGTAACCGAGATCACACACAACCTTCCCGTAGAACCCAATCACGTTTACGTCATTCCACCGAACTCGAGCCTTCGCATTCATCAGGGTGTTCTGACCCTGCAGCCCCGACCGTCGACGCGCGTGCCCCATCACCCGATCGACTTTTTTCTGGAGTCATTGGCAGAAGACTGTCAGGACCGCGCCATCGCTGTGATTCTTTCCGGCACTGCTACCGACGGCACACTGGGGCTGGAAGCCATCAAAGGCCAGGGCGGAATCACATTCGCCCAGGACGGTTCAGCGCGTTATGACTCGATGCCTCGCAGCGCCATAGCGTCGGGCAGCGTCGATTTCGTGCTCTCGCCTGAAGATATTGCGAAGGAACTTGGCCGCATTGCGCGGCATCCGTATGTTGCCGCCCCGGCCTTGGACTTCCCCAATTCTCAGCATGAAGAGCTGAAACCGAGGACTCCATCAAGGCCATCAAGAAAAGGACGGACAGCTTCAACAGCGACACACGCACCGAGTGACGAGGCCGTTGAGGACAAGCCGGGAGAGGACGGTTTCAGGAGCATTCTGGTCCTGCTTCGCAGTCATTCGGGAGTGGATTTCTCACTCTACAAATCCACAACGATTCGACGACGGATCACGCGACGCATGGTGGTGAACAAGATGGACACTCCGGAGGACTATGCAGCCTTCCTTCGGAGTGACGCCAGGGAACTCGAGGCCCTCTACTCGGACATGCTGATCAGCGTGACGGGCTTTTTCCGGAACCCCGAGGCATTCGACGTTCTCAAGCGCAAGGTATTTCCCAGGCTCCTGCAACAGCGCGGCGACGACCCGGTTCGCGTGTGGGTGCTGGGTTGTAGTACCGGGCAGGAAGCGT
>DASTBJ010000166.1:0-2592 GCA_035712125.1 Terriglobia bacterium | reverse complement strand
CCGGAATCATGAAAATGGGTAGACTTGACGAGTCGGTGCAGCGGTGGGAAGTTGCTCCTCGACATCAGGGAAGAAGTAAATCGACGTTCATACGACACTGCGGCAACAGTTGCGGAGCAATGAAATCGCCGGAATGAAGTTCAGCGATGACGGTGTACCTGTCGCCTTCGGGTTGGGTATGGGCCAGCAGGCGTCCGTTCTGGAGGTCCGCTACCCAATATTCGCGAATGCCGAGAATCGCATATAAACCAAGCTTGGTCGTTGTGTCGTACTCAAGGGAGGATTCGGCAACCTCCAGGATGAGCAGGATATCCTCCACGCCAGGATTGTTGCTGATATATTCGTCCGGTTTCGGCCGAAGCAGCGCAAGATCGGGTTGAGGAGCTGCGAAACGGTCCAGTACGACTGTTCCCTGGGTTCGTACGATCGCGTTATCTCCGGATAGCCGGATCATCGCGCGGGTAGCTCGATCGACCGCAACCCCATGCCGGGGACCGATCGGACTCATGACGACGATTTCGCCCCCGATAAGTTCCACGCGCTCGTCGGGCGACAGGATCCCCACTTCCGCCATGCGCAGGCACTCGTCGAAAGTAAAAAGGCGTCTTGTGTTGGAGGACATGCGAAGCACAGTCAGAATACTGCAGGTCGTTACCCATGCGAAAGTGTTGACTCCCCTGATTGAGCCTGCTAGTTGTCGCGGAAAACCCGGAACATTGTGCTCGAAATCACGGGCGTTCAAATTGCGCACTCCGGGCCCGTCGCAATTTTGACCTGCACTCCTGCCTCCACTATTCTCTGGGACGCACCAGCAACAAATATCAGCAGGGCGCTCAGCGGAAGGTCTTCATCCGCAGTCGATGATCACTCCCGATCAAGACTGACCAAGAATCCGGGGAAAATCAATGCGAGTCGATTAATCGCTGCAGTTCATTTAAGCGATCCGCCCCTACGAGGTTCTGCTCTCCGGTCTTATGCATAGCCAGCTGGACAAGAATCCGCAACTTCTGCCACGGTAGATTGTCGCCTTCCAATCGCACGCTCGATGAAGGATTCACGCGATTCTGATACTGCGCGGAGTTTCGGGATGTATGAACGATCGGCATACCTTCCATGGCGAGCGCTTGAAGCCTGTCGGACTGCGGCCCGAACGCACTGCCTCCCGGCGGCATGCCTGTGACGATGAATCCCTGGACGCCAAGTTTGAGAATCGCGTCGACGACATCCGGCTGTGCATCGTAATGGCCGGCGATCACCTCGACGCGCGGCAGTTTCTTGAAACCTCCGCCAGGACTCACAAACTGAGAAATATTGAACTCGCTGGTTGCCCGCGCTTTTCTTATCGGTTGTCGGTAATACGTGACGAAGCGGTCGGCGGTCTCGGCCGTATAGCCGTCGTTTGGCCGGGTAACCCAGCCCAGCGGGCCCAGGGCGCCGGCTGAGAATCCTCCGGGCAGATCCGAGCCCTTGACGACTTCTCGTGCAGGCAGGATCTTTTGGTTCTCGACGAGCACTGTCTTTCCTCTCGAGCTTTTCGCTGAAGCGACCATGATTGCGCTTAAAAGGTTCAGGTCTCCGTCATTACCGACAGCCATGTGCTGAATCTGGGAGTTGGTCAGCACGATGGGTATTTCTCCTCCGACAAGCAGATTCAGAAAGTACACCGTGTCTTCGGAAGTTGTTGTCCCGTGTGTCACGATAACCGCGTCGTAGCCTTCGTTCACTGCTTTTTGCGCTTCGGCAGCGGCTTTCATGAATTCCTCAACGTTCAGGGAGCCCGACCCCACACGCGTCACTTCAACCTCTGAAAACTCCACACTCTCGAGAACGGCACGAACTTCCGGCTGTGGATAACGGGATCGGATATCGCTCATCACTTGTGAAATCTGAATGCGAGCATTAGTACCGTCCGGTTTCTTGAGGTGGGCAATCGTACCGCCCAGGGTCACGAGCTTGATTCGCGGCTTCGACTGAGCCGACATCTCTTTGGCCCAGGCAAACAGAATTCCTGAAATGATCGCTGCCATCAGAACGACATGCAATGCTTGACGATGCTTCGACACGATATTCGCCATGTTCAACCCTCCTGAGAAGTTGCCCGCAACGCCGATGCAACTTTCCTGCCAATGCATGAAGGATGTGAAATCACGTGCAAACACGAAGGTTTCGCACAAATGTCCAGCTCAGGTACTCGACAAATCTGTTAGTCCGTTGCAGAAGCACCGACGCGTTTGTCAGAAAAGGATGTTGAAGTGAGTCATCGAAGAACCCTGGACAGCGGGTTAAAACAGGACACTCCGAAACTGGTGGATAAGCTCTTCGTATCCCTCGGGTGAAAGGGTCGACTGGGGCATGTCCGAAAGGTTGGAGAGCCATATCGGATTTCCCCACCTCGGATCGTCAAGGTAACGGGGAATGAGATGCCAGTGAAGATGAGGAACGACATTCCCCAGACTCGTAATGTTGATATGCGCCGGCGTACAGATTTTCACGATAGCCGATTGAACCCGATGCAAATCGCCGGCCAGCTCCAACCACTCCTGTGGCGTCAGTTCGTCGATACGCGTGACATGACGCTTGTCGTATACGGCA
>DASTBJ010000165.1:0-4977 GCA_035712125.1 Terriglobia bacterium | reverse complement strand
ACTCACGCGCGAGGTGGCACGGCGCTTTAACCATATGTACCGGCCGGTGTTTCCTGAACCGCAGGCTCTTTTGACAAAAGTACCTAAATTGCCGGGAACCGATGGTCGAAAGATGAGCAAGAGTTACGGCAATGCAATCGCTTTGACGGAGAAACCCGAGGTCGTCAAGCAGACTCTCAAAACGATGGTGACAGACCCCGCTCGCGTTCGACGCCAGGACCCGGGCAATCCGGACGTTTGTCCGGTTGGGGATTACCACAAGGTGTTTTCCGATCAAAAAAGGCTTGCCGAGGTGGACCAAGGTTGTCGCTCTGCGGGAATAGGCTGCATCGAGTGCAAGATGTGGCTTTTTGACAGCTTGCAGAAGACAACTGCACCGATTTACGAAAGACGCCAGGAACTCGAGAGTCGGAAGCAGGACGTGGTCGAGATCCTTGAGGAAGGTGCGAAGAAAGCACGGATCGCGGCCAGTGCCACAATGAGCGAAGTTCGGGAGGCTATGAAAATTTGACCGAAGATCTCAAGATCAGCCTGCCCCTCTATGAGGGACCGCTGGACCTTCTGCTTGACATGATTCGCAAGCAGAAGATCGATATTTACGACATCCCGATCGCCAGAATCACCGAGCAGTACCTGGAGTATCTACATGTGATACAGGAGCTGAACATTGATGGCGCGGGCGAATTCATATTCATGGCGGCTCAACTGATTTACATCAAGTCGCGGATGCTCCTGCCTCCGGACCCGGATGCGGTCGAAGGTGAAATCGAAGACCCGAGAGCGGAGCTGGTGCGACGCCTGCTGGAGTACGAGAAGTACAAGAACGCGGCTCAAATGTTGTACCAGCGAGAGCTCGTCGAGAAGGTCTCCTGGAACAATCCGGGGGACGTGCCGTTCGAAGACAGCGAACTGGAACCGCAGATGACCGTGACGCTGCACGATCTGCTTCTCGCGTTCCGGGAAGTCGTGAAGCGTGCAGAAAGCCGACCGCTGATGGAAGTGAGCAGAGACGAGTTCTCCATCGAACAGATGATGGGGTACCTTTTCGAGCGGATTGTGTCGTCCAGACACGACGTGACTTTGACGGAGGTTCTTCCTGCCATCAACAGTCGACGCGGCCTGATCACGGCATTCCTGGCCCTCCTCGAATTGACGCGACTAAAGGCCATCTTTTTGCGGCAGGATCGACCGATGGGGGAGATCAACGTCCGCGCGAATCCAAATTATGAGTTATCCCAATCTTTCCGCCCTGCTTGAAGCGATTATTTACCTCGCACGGGAACCCGTCGGCGTCGACGCTATCCGGAAGGCACTGCCGGAAGTGAGTCCGGCGGAGATAGACGACTGCATCGCCAGTCTCATCGAGAAGTACCGGCAAGCGGATCACGGCATTGAAATCCGCGAAATTGCCGGCGGCCTCCGCTTCTCGACAAAGCCGGAACATCACGAGACGCTGAAGGCGTTTCTCCAGGCGCAGGCGGCGCCGACGCGATTGTCGCTGGCGGCTCTCGAGACGCTAGCTGTGATCGCTTACAAACAACCCGTCACCATTCCCGAGATTCAGGAAATCCGTGGCGTGCAGGCAACCGGTGTGATCAAGACCCTGCTCGACAAGAAGCTCATTGCGTCCGGTGGTCGCAAAGAAGTACTGGGTCGTCCGATTCTTTATAAAACCACAAAAGAGTTCCTGGTCCACTTCGGGTTGAAGGATCTCAATGAGCTTCCAAGCATGGAAGAATTCGAAGAACTCATCAAGAGCCATGCCACTTCCGAGGAAACCATTCCCGCAGAGGTCGAGCTGCCTTCATAGTCATTCCAGCTGACCGGTTCAGGAATCCGTTACACTGAAACCTATGCAGGATCGCCTACAGAAGATCCTTGCCCATGCGGGCGTCGCTTCGCGCCGCAAAGCGGAAGAGATCATCACGGAAGGCCGGGTCACGGTAAACGGCAAGGTCGTCACGGAGCTGGGCACACGCGCGGATCCGAACTCGGATGTCATTCGGGTCGACGGCAAGCGTGTTCATGCTCCGTCCCACTTCATTTACGTTCTGCTGAACAAACCCAGGAATGTGATGTCCACCTCGAGCGATCCGCAGGAGCGCCCCACGGTCATGGAGTATGTCAGCGACGTTAAAGAGCGTATTTATCCCGTTGGTCGCCTGGATTTCGGTTCCGAAGGACTGCTGATTCTGACCAATGATGGCGAATTCACGAAGTGGATGACCAAAGCGGGAGTAATCCCCAAGATCTATCACGTGAAGGTCGCAGGCAAACTCGAAGAATCGCTTCTCGCGAAGTTACGACGAGGTATTTACCTCGATGGCGAGCGACTTGCTCCCTGCGAGATTTCTGCTCTCACCGAGGGCGACAACCCGTGGTACGAAGTGACTCTCCATCAGGGACGCAACCAGCAAATCCGCAAAATGTTCGGCGTTTCGGGACACCCGGTGGAAAAGCTGCGTCGCGTTCGGATAGGCTTCCTGGAGGATCGCAAGTTGAAAGTCGGTGCCTGGCGTTACCTTAATGAAAGGGAAATCGAACGATTCAGGCGGGAGTTTCGGAAACCGTGACAACCAGTGAAATTCTGGAGAAATATAAACGCATCGCTGTGGTCGGACTGTCGAATCATACCTGGCGGGCAAGTTACGGCGTATCCCGTTTCATGCAGACGGTCGGATATCAGATCACGCCGGTCAACCCTAACGAACAGGAAGTGCTCGGGCAAAAAGCTTACGCCACGCTGGATGAAGTGCCGGGCCCGATTGAAATCGTAAATATCTTTCGCCGGGCGGAATACGTCCTTGAGATTGTGGACGCGGCGATCCGCCGTGGGGCGAAAGTCGTATGGATGCAGGAAGGTGTAATCCACGAGGAAGCGGCACAGCGCGCCAGGGCAGCAGGCCTTGAGGTCGTCATGGACCGGTGCATCCTGAAAGAACAGATGAAGTACGCGTGAAGCTAAACTTCCTTTTCCGGGCGCAGGTCTCCCACCACAATTAACAGTGCCCCGAGCAACACGGCAACATCCGCGACGTTAAAGATCCCTGTCCGCAAGCTGCCTACGCCGATGTTCAGAAAATCGACGACATGGCCGCGTGCCGCCCGATCAATGAGATTTGAAGCTCCTCCACCCCACATCAATGCGGCGCCGGCAAGCGGTATTCCCACCCACTGCCGGTGAATCGCGAGGATGGCGACCAGAACGAGGAGGAATGCGACACCGACGGTCAGAATCAGCGTTCGCAGGGTGTCCGGGAGTTCGGCCCCCAGGCTCAAGAATGCTCCGCTATTCTCGGCGTACTGCAAGCGAATCGTGTTTTGAAGATAGGACTGCGGGGGCGCTCCGGACAAATGAACAATCGCGAGATGCTTTGTCACGCGATCGCAACCGACGGTCGTCAACAAGAGAAAAAGTGGCAGGATCCACGCGCGGAACTTCATCGAGATGCGCTGGGGTCGCCGGTAGGAGGAGGAGCGTTATCCTCTTTTGCCGGCGGCCCTAACAGTTCGGTAAAGATCGGCTTCAACGCATCCGCCCATATTTGATATCCCTTGATCGTCGGGTGAAGCCTGTCGCCCATCACTCCTTCGAAGAGCAGGCCGTTAGGGTCAGCCAGCCTGTCGTTGATATTGAGAAAGCGGACAGTCTTCCCGTCGGCAAAGCGCGCGAGATTGCTGTTAATGCGGTTGATTACGGGCATCACTGCCATGTTGTCGTTGCGCGGAAAAATGCCCATCAGAATGATCGTCGCTTTTGGCGCTTTTGCACGCATCGTGTCGAGAATGGCTTTAAGGCCTCTTGTGACGTCCTCGACACGTGCGTCTTCATTGGGTGAAGTTCTGTTCCCCACGTTGTTGGTCCCAGCGAGCAGAACGATCACCCTGGGATTGACATTGTCGAGTTCGCCATTCTGAAGGCGCCAGAGAATGTTCTGGGTGGTATCCGCTCCCCAGCCAAAGTCGGCCGCGTTCCATCCGAAGAAATTCTGTTTCCAGTTCGCGAGCAGTTCCGGGTAGTCCGTTGCGCCCCATCGTCGCGTGATGGAGTCTCCTTCGAAGTAGATATCGATCCGGCCCCTCTTCGCCTTTTCAAGCAACTGCGCATGAGCCAGCATCGAGTTCTGATCCGTTCGAGCCACTGGTTCATCGGCCGGACGAACGGGCGTCTGCGCAAGACAGAGCAACGGCAGAACACTTGCTGTTGTCGCGAGGATTGCCAGAAAAAGTTTCATGCCGCTGTAAGAATACTTCAGCACGGATCTACTTCGAGGTGTCACGACGTTTTTTTGCGATCTGATCGAGACGCGTTTTGATTTCCGCTTCATGCCCGACATCCTGTGCGTGGAAGTACCGACGACCCTTCAGGGAATCGGGCAGGCAATCCATATCCGCGACCTTGCCTTCCACGTCGTGCGAGTACTGATAGCCCTTTCCGTATCCCAGTCCCTTCATCAAGCCCGTCGGAGCATTCCGGATATGCAAAGGTACAGGATCGTTGCGGGTCTGAGCCACGTCTTCGGCGACGGCGCCATACGCCGTATAGACAGAGTTGGACTTCGGCGCTGCTGCCAGATAGACAACGCACTGAGCCAGGGCCAGCTTTCCCTCAGGCAGGCCGATAAACTCGAAGGCCTCCTTGGCATCCAGCGCGATTCGTAGTGCCTGATTGTCGGCAAGGCCGACATCCTCCGATGCGAAGCGGACCAGCCGGCGCGCCACGTACAGTGGATCCTCGCCGGCTTCGAGCATCCGGGCCAACCAGTACAGCGAAGCGTCTACGTCAGAGTTGCGAAGCGACTTGTGGAGGGCAGAGATGATGTTGTAGTGCTCCTCTCCACCCTTGTCGTAGAGCAGTTGCCTCTGAGCGGCTTGCTGGACGATGTGCGCGGTGATCCTCTCACCCGGTATGGATGTCTGAGACGCCAGCTCCAGAATATTTAACGCAGTCCGGGCATCTCCATTTGCGATGGACGC
>DASTBJ010000164.1:0-8431 GCA_035712125.1 Terriglobia bacterium | reverse complement strand
TTCGCGAGCCGGATGGGAAAGCGCATCGGCCAGATTGACAAGGCAACGCTGGATGCGATGCTGAAGTATTCGTGGCCAGGCAACATCCGTGAGTTGCAAAACGTGATCGAGCGCGGCGTGATTCTTGCGGACAGTGGCGTGTTCCGGCTGGAGAAGGGCGCGCTGCGGAATACGCCTCGTTCGGAACCGGCGGTCGTCAATCCCGATAATGACCCACGCGCCGAAATTGAATCCGTGTTGCGCGAAACCCGAGGGCGTATCTCGGGACCGGACGGTGCGGCCGCGCGGCTGGGCCTGCCCGCCTCCACGCTGGAATCACGGATTCGGGCGTTGAAGATCAACAAACATCAGTTTCGTGGTGATGTATGATGACGGCCGAAGTGCAGGGATAAAGGTGTCGTGTTAAAGATCACTACAACTCGGATGGAGACTCAGGCTCTTCGCGTGTACCTCTGCGGGCAGCTCACGGGTGAATACGTTCCGGAACTCGAGAAGGCTCTTGATCCCGACGCCGCACCACAAATCGCTCTCGACATGTCGAACGTGACGTTTGTCGACCGGACAGCCATGGAGTTCCTCTGCGGGGTGAAGGCGCGAATCAGTATCGAAAACATTCCTTCCTACGTGATGCGCTGGATCGAGCAGGAATTTCGCTGCGGTAAATCGGCGAAGTAGATTCCAGGCCCAAAAGTAATTGCCTCCCCCTTCGCGAATCCTTCGCGATTTCGTGAATGACTTCGCGAGCATCCGGCACTCCCTCCCGTATTCCCAGCAGAATGAACACTTCCTTTCTGGAATCTCTGTTGCATTTGGCACAGCTGTCAGAGGAGGAGACCAAATGAACAGTTCGATTTCAGGGAAAACGTTTTTCGCATTCGCGCTATTCGTTGCCATCGCTTCATCGGGCAACAGCGCTTTCGCGCAAGTCGAGCAGCCATCGCAGATCAGCGTTCAAGGCACTGGACTCTTTACGACGAGCATCAAGGATCAGACACCGTCTTACAGTGCGACCGATTCCGGCGGCTTGCTCGTCGGATACCAGTATCAATTCAGCAAATGGTTCGCCGTCGAAGGCAATTACGGCTATTCGCGCAACACGCAGAACTATTTCACGCTGGGCGGTACACCGTCGTTGCAGACCGACATTCATCAGACGACGGCGGCCTTCGTCGCGTATATTCCGGTCGGCTTACGGCGTATTCGTCCTTACGCACTGGGTGGAGGCGGAGCTCTCGTTTTCAATCCCACGGACAAGTTCGTCGTGCCCGGCGCCGGACAGCAGACGCGTGGCACATTTGTATATGGCGGCGGCGCCAATTTTGACCTGACGAATCACTTCGGTCTGCGCGCCGAGTATCGCGGCCTTGCTTACAAGGCTCCGGACTTTCAGTTGAGCACGCTGAACACCGACAAGTTCACGCACACTGCGCAGCCATCGTTCGGTTTCTACGCCCGGTTCTAAGGACTATCGGAGGACTTATGGATCAATTCAAAGTGGAGTATGACCCCGAAACTCGAACCTTCAAGCTGGTGGACACGGATTCCAGAACGCTTCTTGAAGGGGACGCACTCTACGACCTCGCAATTCCGCTGGCGTTCGAAGAAGTCGATGCGGATGGTCTGGTTCCGGTGGGATCGTGCTGAAAATTACGATAACCCGAGATGAGCTTAACGATCTAAGGGTGTATCTCTGCGGGCGGCTGACGGGCGAATATGTTTCGGAACTCGAAACAGCATTAAGCGCGGGGGCCGCCCCGCGGGTCATTCTCGACATGTCCGGAGTGACGTTCGTAGACCGCGAGGCTATGGAGTATCTGTGTGGCGCCCGATCCCGCATCTCGATCGAAAACATTCCTTCCTACGTTATCCTGTGGATCGAGCAGGAGTTCCGCTGCGGCGCTTCAAAGAATTCGCGAGGGCGTTCGTGATTTCGCGAACTCCTTCGCGAAATCACCGCTCAACATCATCCGTCCACTCTTCTATTTCAATCGCTTAACTCTTGGCACTCTCCCTGCATCAGGCGACTACGATCGCGCGCCAACTTTCTTCGATCGGAGAATTGGCGGCGCAAAAGAGAAGAGGAACACAAGATGGTAAAACGGATGATTTTGATGTTGATTGTGACGCTGGGAGCCATCGGCGCTCTCGGTTTTGTGAAATTCCGGCAGGTCCAGGACGCGATGGCCCAGGCCTCTGCGTACCAGCAACCGCCCGAGGCCGTCACTACATTCATCGCTCGTAACGAGACCTGGCCAGCGACTCTCAACGCGATTGGCACTGCTGCAGCTGTCCAGGGCGTCATGGTCAGCGCCGACCTGCCCGGCATCGTTTCTCACGTGGCCTTCGACTCCGGCGCATCGGTAACTCAGGGTGATCTTCTCGTGCAGCTGGACACCAAGCAGGAACTGGCCCAGCTTGCCGCGATCGAAGCCACGCGAGATCTGGCGCGGCTGAATTTCGAACGGATGAATAACCTTATTAACGATGGTGCGATCACCCGTGCCGAATACGACCGCGCTGCCGCCGAACAGAAAGAAACCGAGGCGCGTGTCGCAGAGATCCGCGCCATGATCGAGCGCAAGACGATCCGGGCGCCGTTTACCGGAATCCTCGGCCTTCGCCAGGTGAACCTCGGACAGTATCTGTCGCCCGGTACTCCTGTCGTGCTACTGCAGTCGCTCGATCCGATCTGGGTGAACTTCGGAGTACCACAGGAAGACGGGGCAAGGATATCGATCGGCAGCAAGGTTCGGGCCGACGGCTTCACGGGAACCGTGACCGCCATCAATGTTGTCGTTGACGAAGCCACCCGCAACATTCAAATTCAGGCAACCCTGGCGAATCCGGAGCACAAGCTTCGTCCCGGCATGTTCGTCCCGACTGAGGTGCTGCTGGGATCCGGTACGTCGCATGTGACGCTGCCTGGCTCGGCAATCAGCTACGCGCCTTACGGCGATTCGGTCTACGTCGTTGACGAACTGAAAAACGAGAAGGGCGAATCCTACCGCGGCGTTCGGCAGCAGTTTGTGAAGCTTGGCCCGTCGCGCGGCGATCAGATCGCAATTCTGTCCGGTGTGAAGGCAAAAGAAGAAGTCGTGACGTCCGGCGTGTTCAAACTGCGAAACGGCGCCGCCGTTCTGGTGGACAACAAGGTTCAACCTTCAAACAAGCCCTCTCCGAAGCCCGAGGACAACTGACATGCGATTTACCGATCTATTCGTCAAGCGGCCGGTTCTGTCGATTGTCGTCAGTCTCGTGATCCTGATCGCGGGGCTGCAATCAATCCGCGCGCTCAGTGTCCGGCAGTATCCGCGCAGCGACATAGCGATCGTGCGAGTCTCGACGGTTTACGTCGGAGCGAACGCGGACCTTGTCCGTGGATTCATCACAACACCGCTCGAGCGCGTTATTGCCAGTGCCGACGGCATCGACTACATGGAGTCGTCGAGTGCGCAGGGGCTCAGTACGATTACCGTTCACCTGCGTCTCAACTACGACACGAATGCCGCTCTGACCCAGATTCAGGCCAAAGTAGCTCAGGTGCGCAACGACCTTCCGCCCGAAGCGGAGGCGCCGATCATAGAGTTGGAGACTGCGGATAACCAGTTTGCCGCGATCTACTTAAGCTTTTCGTCAGCCGACCTCGATCAAAATCAGATCACCGATTACCTGACTCGCGTCGTCCAGCCGCGTTTGAGCGCGATCAGCGGCGTGCAGCGAGCCGACATTCTTGGCAACCGTACGTTCGCCATGCGCATCTGGCTTCGACCTGAAAAAATGGCGGCGCTCGGGATTTCTCCCACGGAGCTACGCGATGCACTGTCGCGTAATAACTATCTTTCTGCACTCGGACGCACGAAGGGATCGATGGTCTCCGTGAACCTGGTCGCCAACACTGACCTGAGGACGCCTGAAGAATTTCGTCAGCTCGTAGTGAAGGAAAAAGACGGCACCATCGTCAGGCTTGGCGAGATCGCCGACGTTGTCCTGGGCGCCGAGAACTACGAGCAGGAAGTCCGCTTCGACGGCGAAAAGGCGACTTTCATGGGCGTATGGGTTCTGCCGACCGCGAACTCGCTGGATGTAATCAAGCAAGTGCGAGCCGCGCTGCCGGATATCAAGGCTCAGGTGCCGGCAGGCATGAAGGTGGGCGTTCCGTACGATTCGACCGCATACATCGAAGATGCGATTAACGAAGTTTTGAGAACGCTAACCGAAACGCTCCTTATCGTGATTGCCGTCATCTTCCTGTTCCTGGGTTCGTTCCGGGCAGTGATCATTCCCATTGTCGCGATTCCGATTTCGCTTGTGGGAGCGGTCTTCCTGATGCTCGCCGCAGGTTTCACGATCAATCTGCTCACGCTTCTCGCCATTGTTTTGTCGGTGGGTCTGGTGGTGGATGACGCGATCGTCATCGTCGAGAACATAGAACGCCACCTGCGCAATGGCAAGTCCGCGTACCGTGCGGCGATCGATGCGGCACGAGAGCTTGTCGGGCCAATCATAGCCATGACCATCACGCTGGCTGCGGTCTACACGCCGGTGGGTATTCAAGGCGGGTTGACGGGCGCGCTGTTTCGGGAGTTCGCGTTCACTCTTGCGGGCGCTGTTCTCGTCTCGGGTGTTGTCGCACTGACACTTTCGCCGATGATGGGCTCGAAGCTGCTCCGAGCGGGCGATGCCGAACGTGGTTTCGCGGGCTTTATCAATCGCAGGTTTGACACGGTCCGACGGATCTATACCGCAATGCTGGGAAGCACGTTGCGTTATCGGCCAGTGGTTGTTGTGCTGTGGCTGATTGTGGCTGTACTGATGGTGCCTTTCTACATGTTCTCGCAGCGAGAACTCGCACCGGCCGAAGATCAGGGCATCGTCTTTTCGTACATCCAGGCTTCGGCGAACTCGACGATAGACCAGACCATGTTGTTTACCGACAAGGTTCTGGGTGTGTACCGATCGTTACCGGAAATGGCGAACGTGTTTCAACTCACAGGTCCGACCGCAGGTTTCGGCGGCATGGTTACGAAACCATGGAGCGAGCGGCAGAAGACAACCCAGCAATTGTTAATGGAGTCGATGGGGCCGTTGTCACAGATTCCCGGCATTCGTGTGATTCCGCAGACGCCGCCGCCATTGCCCGGCGGTGGGGATTTTCCGGTGGATCTGGTGATTGCTTCCGCGGGAGAACCGCAACAGCTGGCGGAAATCGGTCAGCAGCTTGTGCAGAAGGCCTATGCGAGCGGCATGTTCATCTACGCGGACTCGGATTTGAAGTTTGACCAGCCACAGGTGGAAGTAGTCTTTGATCGAGACAAACTTCGCTCGCAGGGTGTCGACCTCAGCCGAGCTGGTCAGGATCTTTCCACGCTCATCGGCGGCAACTACGTAAACCGCTTCAGCATTCAGGGCCGGAGTTACAAAGTCATTCCGCAGGTCAAACGCAGCGAGCGGTTGACGCCTGATCAACTGTCCGGCATGTACGTCACAGGATCTGACGGCAAGCTGGTCCCGCTGTCGACTTTTGCAACGCTCCGCACGACGGCCGAGCCTCGAGAGCTAAAGAAGTTCCAGCAGCTGAATGCCGTGCGTGTGCAGGGGGTGCTGCCGCCGCAGGTACCGCTCGACCAGGCGCTGACTTATCTTGAAGGTGAGGCGGAGAAGATTCTGCCGCAGGGCGCGACGATTGACTATGCGAGCGAGTCGCGGCAGCTGCGAGTTGAGGGTAGCAAGTTCCTTGGCACATTCCTGTTGTCGGCTGTGCTGATCTATCTAGTGCTCGCCGCGCAGTTTGAAAGTTTTCGTGACCCGTTCATCATCCTTGCGGGTTCTGTCCCCCTGGCAATCTCTGGAGCTCTGCTTTTCTCGTTCCTGGGCTTCACCACGCTGAACATTTACAGCCAGGTTGGACTGATCACGCTCGTCGGGCTGGTATCCAAAAACGGGATCCTGATCGTGGAGTTTGCAAATCACCTTCAGGAGCAGGGCCGGACCAAGCTCGATGCGGTCATCGAGGCCGCGAGCACGCGCCTTCGACCGATCCTGATGACGACGGCCGCGACCGTTGTTGGTCACTTTCCGCTCGTACTTGCAACCGGGCCGGGTGCAGGCGCCCGGAACAGCATCGGCGTGATGCTGGTCAGCGGCATGATTGTCGGAACTGCCTTCACGTTGCTGGTTGTGCCGTCGATTTACATGTTGATTGCCCGCACGCGTCATGTGGAGTCCCCTATTGAATCGCCCACCATCGACCACAGCTCCGACCTCGAGGTGTCGACGGTATGACGTTCAAGAAAGCAGAAGGAACTGCTCAAGCTAATGAGGAGCATCCGATGAAAATCCAGGCAACAAAACTCTTCGCGCTCGTCTCGTTATCTGTGCTCCTGGCCAGCTGCCGAGTCGTCGGCCCGAACTACACCAGACCTGTCGTCCCTGCGCCCGATACGTTCCGCGCAGCTCCGGACACGGCCGCGGCGGATCCGGCTTCGCTCGCAGATCTTAAGTGGTTCGAGCTCTTCAAGGATCCCGCTCTGCAAAACCTGATCAATATCGCTCTGGAGCAGAATCACGACCTTCGCTCTGCTATCGCTCGCATCGACATTGCGCGCGCCAACCTCGGCATCACTCGTGCTGATCAGAAGCCGACCATTGGAGTATCTGCGGAATTGATCACGCAGCGTAGCTCGAGCAATGGTTTGGCTCAACTCCCCGCCAATGTCGAGCAGCGCCGCACCGTGGGGGGCATCGCCCTGAATTTGCTTTCCTACGAGGCCGACATCTGGGGACGTCTCCGTCGTGCGACAGAGGCGTCGCAAGCGAACCTGCTCGCCAGCGACGAGAGCCGGAAAGCCGTCATGACCACGCTCGTCAGCGACGTCGCCGGCGCATACTTCAATCTTCTCGAGCTCGACGCGGAACTGGAGATCGCCCGCCGCACGCTGGCGACGCGCGAAGCGTCGCTGAAGCTGATCCAGAATCGCATGCAGGGTGGCGTAGCCACGCAGCTTGAAGTGCGCCAGGGAGAACAGCTCGTTCATTTCGCGGCGCGGAGCATTCCGGCGATCGAACAAGAGATCGAACAGACGGAAAACCACATCAATCTGCTGCTGGGACAGAACCCCGGACCGATCACGCGAGGCCGCTCGTTGATGGAGCAGGAGCAGCCGGTTTCTGTTCCTCCCGGCTTGCCGTCCGAGCTGCTCGAACGCCGCCCGGACATCCGCGTGGCCGAGCAACAACTGGTCGCCGCGAACGCCACGATCGGCGTCGCAAAGGCGGCGTACTATCCTAAGATCAGCCTGACGAGCTTTCTGGGTTCGCAGAGCTCCGACCTGACCAGCCTCTTTACCGGACCCACTGGAGTCTGGCAGTTCGTTCCGCAGGTCACTCAACCGCTCTTTACCGGGGGGCGTACTCGCTCGACTGTCGAACTCGCCTCCGCGCAGGAGCAGCTCGCGGTGATCCAATACGAACGCTCGATTCAAACGGCGTTTCGAGAGGTCTCCGACGCGCTGGTGCAGTATCAGAAGGTGAAGGATATTCGGGCCAAACAGGAAGAGCTCGTCGGAACGTTACAGGATCGTTCGCGGCTTTCATACATGCGTTATCGCGGCGGTGTTGACACCCTGCTCAATGCGCTTGATGCCGACCGCGATCTGTTTGATGCAGAGCTGGGTTTGGCGCAAACGCGTCGGGATGAACTGGTGACCCTGGTGCAGCTCTATAAAGCGCTGGGAGGCGGATGGCAGCAGTAAATTTCGGCGAAGGTAATACAAGGGTCAGAGGAGAAATTTGAAATTGGCCAAATCCTCCTTCGAAAATAGAGTCATGCTGGGGCTGGACAGCGTGAGCGACGACTGGATTTCCGAGGACTCCCCTCCTCAGCTGAGGAGGGGAGCTATTTTCGAAGGAGGATTTGTCCAATTTCAAAATTCTCTTCTGACCCCTCACGGTAGTCCGTTACCGTCCTGAACTCTCCGGAGGAGTCTTCAACGGCCCGAACATTGGCGGAGGAACACGATGATGCGTCGCCGCTTCATACGCAGACGCGGCTCGAATCACGTCGGGGTCCGTGCCGGGTCCACCCCAGAACATCAGGCTGATCGGCATGGGGTACGGAAGCCTGGACTCAACATCGCCCGTCACGGCGATGTAGTCTGTCTTGTCGGGGCTCAAGACATACTTCGGATCGTACGTTGTAGTGACATAGCCCGCGGGTACGTCCACTTCCGGACTGCCGAGCAGCGCCGTAAAGCGCTGGCAGCAGCTTTGCGTCCCGCGCCCGTTGACTTCGGGCTCGAGCGCTCCGCCCAGAAGATAGGGAGGCGTGGTTTGCTCGGGATTCACAAATACGTCGATCTTATTTTCATACATCACCTTCATGATGATCATCCGCGCCACGGATTGCATCTGCATATAGCTGAGGCTTCCGCTG
>DASTBJ010000163.1:0-30033 GCA_035712125.1 Terriglobia bacterium | reverse complement strand
CTTCGGCGCCATTGACCAGAGAGATGTGCTGTTTGATGGTGCACCGGGCGCCGTGAGGGCTGCAGCGAAACGCGGACCGGTGGCAATCGCTTCGGGAGCGAGCATTGTCGAGATCCGGCATATATTGGGTGCCGCAGGACTTATGGACTGTTTTACCACTATCGTTGCCGCCGAAGACGTACGAAGGGGGAAGCCGGATCCGGAACCGTTTCGGCTCGCCTTCGAGCGGCTCAGGGAAGGGCAAGGCCGGCTGGAACCCGGCGAATGCGCCGCAGTGGAAGACTCGCTTGGCGGTATCCAGTCCGCCCAATCGGCAGGAATGCCCTGCCTTGGAATCGCGCACTCCTATCCGCGACAGCAACTGGAGGCAGCAAACCCGCAGTGGGTGATTGACTCGATTTCGGAATTTGCAGACTGGTTGACCAGAGTATGAGTACGCGATCTCGACGAACCTTTCAGGAGTTGGTGAACCTGCCGGACGGGGCAGTACCTCTGGCAGAGGCAGCGCTACTGTTGGCATGCGAGGAATATCCCCAGCTGGAGCTGTCCCCTTATCTGGACCGTCTGGACGAGTTCGCGGAGGTTGTCCGGCCAAAACTGCAGCCACGATTCTCGCCGCTGGATACTATTGATGCCTTGAATGAGGTACTGTTCGGAGTGTTGGGGTTTCGCGGTAACACGAAAAACTACAACGATCCCCGCAACAGCTTCTTTAACGATGTCCTCGAACGGCGTGTCGGCATTCCCATTACACTCTCGGCGGTCTACCTGGAAGTGGCGCGACGCGTGGGCTTCCCGATTTACGGGGTCGGAATGCCCGGACACTTTCTCGTCCGTTATGATGACCGGCAGCAGGAATTTTTTGTCGATCCGTTTAACGGCGGACAAGTCCTGACTCGCGACGATTGCCAGCAACGTTTCACGGAAATGTTCGGTAATGAACAGGCATTCTCGGAACGTATGTTGAGTATCGTCAGCCCGCGGCAGATGCTCTTCCGCATGCTCAACAATCTGAAGACGATTTATCTGAAAGCCCACACCTTCGAAAAAAGCCTGGCGATGGTCGACATGATGCTGCTGGCAGACCCCGAAGCGATAGAACAGTACAGGGATCGCGGCATCATTAAAGTCCAGCTGAGGCGTTTCGATGCGGCCGTCCGTGATTTCGAGCATTACGTCAAGGGTGCGCCTGATTCAAAGGACAGGCCCCAGGTGGAGGAACACCTGAAGGAACTGCGGCGAATTCGAGCGATGATGAACTGATAGTGGTCGAACGTACTGAACTGATGCGCGAACGAATTCGAAACGCGGCTCGCGTCGTGATCAAGCTGGGATCGAACCTGTTCTTCAACGGACAAGGCACCCTTGCGCTTGATCGCATCGCCGCACTCATCGAAGACCTCGCCGCAGCGCGCGAGGCAGGTCGTCAGATTCTCGTCGTCTCGTCGGGAGCGGTCGCGCTGGGCGCCAATGCTCTGCACCAAAAGGTCAGTGACGTGTTGGTGAAGAAGCAGGCTTTTGCGGCCGTGGGACAAAGCCGTCTTATGAATCTTTATGAGCAGGGGTTCGCCAGGCACGGCCTCATTGCCGCACAAGTCCTCCTCACGGCTGAAGACTTCTCTAACCCAACGCGGTTCCGCAATCTCGAAAACACACTGATGGCGCTGCTCGACCTGGAAGTTGTCCCTGTCATCAATGAAAATGACACCGTAGCAACGGAAGAGCTGGAAACTTCCAACCGCAATGCCAGTTTCAGCGATAATGATCAGCTGAGCGCGCTGGTCATGAGCCGGCTCGGGGCAGATCTTTTGATCCTTCTGACGGACGTCGACGGACTGCTGACGGGAAGCCCGACAGATGACCCGGCCGTATCCCTGATTCCGGAAGTTCATCACATCACGACCGACATCGAATCCCTTGCCGGCAATAAGTCAACGCGCGGAAGAGGGGGCATGGCGACCAAGATCCGGGCCGCCGGCGTCGCGATGGAGTCGGGCGGGATGGCCATCATCGCCAACGGCACAACACCGGGAATTATCCGGCGGATCCTGAACGGAGAGCCGGAAGGCACTCTGTTCGTCGCAAGACTATGACGGAAACTCGCAAACAAGCCGAGCAAGCCCGAACTGCATATTTCAGGCTTGCCCACGCCGATCGCACTCAGATTCTCAGGGATATGGCGCGGGCGATTCGCGACAGGTCCGCGGAGGTCTTTGCGGCTAACCGCAAGGACCTTGATGCCGCGCAGGGACAGATCGCCGCCCCGTTGTACAAGCGCCTGGTCCTCACGGAATCCAAGATTCGCGACCTCGCCGACGGTATTGAGCAGCTCGCCGCAACCGAGGATCCCGTCGGCAAAATTCTTCTCGAAACCCAACTCGATGAGGGTCTTACGCTGCGGAAGGTTCAGACGCCAATCGGAGTCATCGCTGCCATCTTCGAGTCGCGCCCTGAAGTCGTCGGACAGATCGCAGCGCTCGCCGTTCGCACCGGAAACGCCGTGCTGCTCAAAGGCGGACGTGAGGCAGCACACTCCAATGAGGCGATCGGCGGCATCATTCGGGACGTCCTTGAACGTCACGGTGTGGACGGGGCAGTACAACTGGTCTCAACTCGTGAAGAAGTCACGCAACTTCTAGCGATGAACGACCTGATCAGCCTGGTGATTCCACGCGGATCTAACGAAATGGTCCAGAGCATTCAGAATGGGACGCGAATTCCAGTGCTTGGCCACGCGGATGGGATCTGCCACGTCTATATCGATGCCGCGGCAGATCCGGAGAAAGCCGTACGAGTCGCAGTGGACTCCAAGGCGCAATACCCGGCAGTATGCAACGCCGCGGAAACGCTGCTCGTTCATAAGGACTTTCCAGCGAAACACCGGGTTTTGGACGCTCTAAAGAAGGCCGGTGTCGAACTGCGAATGGAATCCGACTTCGGTCACGAGTTCCTGGATCTGGTGATGGCCGTTCGCGTGGTGGACAGCATCGACGCGGCGATCGACCATATCCATCGCTATGGTTCCGCGCATACAGATGCGATCGTTACTGAAGACCCGAAAGCGGCGCAGCGGTTTCTCAACGAAGTGGATTCCGCAGGTGTCTACTGGAACGCATCGACTCGATTTGCTGACGGTTTCCGATACGGTTTCGGGGCGGAGGTCGGTGTCAGCACCAACAAGACGCATGCACGCGGTCCAGTCGGCGTTGAAGGTCTGCTGATCTACAAATACAACCTCATCGGTAACGGTCATATTGTCGCAACGTATAGCGGAGAGAACGCGCGACCGTTCCAGCATCGCCGCATCCTGTGAACGCTCCCGGGGGTGGCCGCTTCCTCATCGCGCCGGCAAACCCATCGACAATCTTCACACCTGAGGATCTGACCGACGAGCATCGGATGATTCGCGATCTCGCGCGCCAGTTCGTCCACGAAGAAGTTGTTCCCCGCCAGGAGAGCATTGAGAAACAGGAATGGGAAGTCACGGTTCAGCTTCTCAGGCGCTGCGGAGATCTTGGCCTCATTGGCATCGAGGTGCCGGAACGGTACGGGGGCTCTGACCTGGACAAAGTCTCGGCGATGGTCGTCGTCGAGGAAATGGCTCGGGTGGCCTCGTTTGGTGTGTCGTACGGCGGGCAGGCGGGTATCGGCACCCTGCCTATTGTTCACTTCGGCTCGGAGGAATTGAAGGAAAAGTATCTGCCCGATATCTGCAAGGGTGAAAGGATCTCGGCTTACGCGCTCTCGGAATCCGGAAGTGCGTCCGACGCGCTTGCAGCGAAGACTACTGCGGTTCGAACTGACGACGGCAGGTATTGGCGGCTTCGCGGCGAAAAAATGTGGATCACCAATGCCGCATTTGCCGACGTCTTCATCACGTTCGCACAGGTCGATGGGCGGGACTTCACCGGCTTTGTGGTGGAGAGGAGGAACCCCGGCGTATCCACCGGTGCTGAAGAACGAAAGATGGGCTTAAAGGGCTCTTCGACCCGCCCCCTTCTGCTGGACGATGCGATGGTTCCTATCGAAAACCTGCTGGGCGACGTGGGGAAGGGCCACCGGGTGGCATTCAGCACCCTGAACGTCGGCCGCGCCAAGCTCGGAGCCACCAGCGTTGGCGCCGGCAAAGTCGCCCTTCACGACGCCCTTCAGTACGCCAGAGAACGCACTGCGTTCGGACGACCGATCGCTTCTTTCGGCGCGATTCAACACAAGCTCGCGGAGATGGCAACACGGCTCTGGGTGACCGAAAGCATGGTGTACCGCACGGCACGCCTGCTCAGCGGGATTGATCCTGAATACGCGATCGAGTGTTCCACTCTGAAAGTGTTCGGCTCGGAGTCACTGGATTACGTCGTCGATGAAGCCGTGCAAATCTTTGGAGGGTACGGTTTCACATCAGAATACCCGGTCGAACGCTACTACAGGGATGCACGCGTGAACCGCATCTTCGAAGGCACGAACGAAATCAACCGCCTGCTAATGGCACGAATGCTTTTCAAACGCGGCATTCTGTCCGGCTCCGTCGCCACGACCGGTCGGCTGGCACCTGCAAGGCAGGCCTTCGCGCTTGTTGCAAATCTCGCCGCCCAACAACACGGTGAAGCCATCAAGGACGAACAGGAGATTCTGATGCACCTCGCCGATATAGTGATGGAGATCTACGCAATGGATAGCGCAATTTGCAGGGCCGAAAAGAACCCTTCCGACTTCCATTCCTGGATTGCGGAGACATTTCTAAGCGATTCGATTGCCCGGGTGTGGCGGAGCGCTGTTCAAATTCTTTCGGCGCTCGTAGAGGGCGACACACTTCAAACACACCTCGGGTCTATGCACGCTTTATTTGCCTACACTCCTGCTAATACAGTCCAGAGTCGACGTAGGATCGCGGAATACCTGCTGGACAACAATTGGAAGTAGCTATATCAACTTGAGTTCGGTAACCACCCACGTGCCGAATGTCCCGACAGCAAGAAGCACCCACATCACCGCACAGACTTTGATGTAGCGGGACAATGAATTGACCCTCGCACGGATCGCTGCCTGCTCACGCTGAAGATGCGATTCGGAATCACTGAGCAGGAGATGATCGTCTTCCTTCAGGTCCAGAAAACCTCGCCACATCCACATGGCGAGAACGATCGCCGTGAGAACAACCTCCACGACAATCAAGACAGTAACGGTTCCACTCATAGTGGTCTCCTTGAGTGACTTACCCGTACAGCTTTAGCGGGATGAACTTGGGTTTTGCCCTACTTTATGCTCCGCAACCGAAGCGATGTCAAGGATAGTGATCGCGAACGACAAGCAGACTATCGAAGCTGCAGGCTCAGGCGATAGCCGCCCGAGTTGAACACCGTCGTGTTCGTCTGGTCATCCGTGTAATAACTGCGGACTTCGATGTAGTAAGTACCCGGGCCGAGTCGAACGCCCGAGAGGATTTCGGGTTGGCCGTTGCCGACACGATTGGCAACGGCTAACTGTCGGCCGTTCACATCGGTTAGAAACAGATCGAGATCGTTGGCATTTGGATTGTTCGCAGGACCGGCATTGTCGATGACCAGCGTGATCGTGGCGGAGGCACCAGTCGCCGTGGAAAAGGTGTAGAACTGCGAAGAATTGTTGAGATTCGTCCGTTTGGAGTTGAACGAATCCAGGTTGCCTCCTCTGGATTCTCCCGAGGCAATGGTTCGCGGAAAGGGATTCACGACGCTGGGACGGGCACCCGGCTGAAAGTCAAGGCCTCTCCGGATAACCATGGCGCGCAATTCATCGGCAAAATCCGAATTCCGGTCGAGAAAAGTTTCCAGGAAAAAGGGCAGATAAACGTAGCCCCGCACACTCCGCAGGTCCGTGAACGCACTCCATAACGTGGCAAACGGAAACTGTGCGGAATCTGAGTTGTCCCGATTCTCGTCCAATAAATCCCAGAGGATGCTTCCGACGGTAGCCTCGCTGTTGTATCCCGGACGATCATTCGGGGGAATATCTTCCTCGAGGTCGTAACGGACGGGCGGAACCCCTGGGCTCTTGGAATCGATGTAGATTGACGAACCACGAGCCGCACTGGAAAAGAAATTCGCCCACCCCTCGGACCAGGCCAACCGTGGGTCCAGGTATTCGCCGATAAAGTGGGGCCCGCCAGGAGAATCGTCTCGCGAGAACCGGGCTGCCAGCAAGTGGGCGTATTCATGCAGAATCACAGAGTCGTCAAATTCATCCGAATCCGTATTTCGATCGCCCCCGATGTATGCGGTATTCGTCCTGGGATCGAAGAAGGTCGATCGGGCCTTCCCTTCCGTCAGGCGGAGAAGGACCGACTCGGTATTCTTCTCACTCCAATAGACAGTCAACGGTGGGGGAGCGGCTTGAAGATCCGTCTGCGCGAGCAGAGCATTACCGCGATGCACATTATCAAGGATGTTGAACGCACCGGCCTGGCGGGTTGATTCGATCAGCTCGATCTCCGTAGGATCCAGGGGATCACCGATTTCCTTGGTCAGCACATAAAGCTGGTTTCCCGCAGTATTGTCGAGCACCCTGACGTCGACTGAACGAAGACGGCTCAGCACTCGCACCCTCAACCCAACTTGATCCGGAACAACGATCCGGAAGTTCCCATCGTCGTCGGTTTCGGAAACGGAAACAGCCTGTCGCGTAAAAGGATCCCAGACCTCAACGCGCGCGCCACGAATCGGCTCCAGAACCGTTCGATTCGGATCGAGTCCGCTTTCCAGGACTTCGACCTTCTCGTACAGCGCATGCCCGGTCCTCAGGACATACGGAACGTCGTCCGGAGCAACCAACAATTGAAACGCCCTGGACTCGACTCCGCTGGAACGGACTTTAACATTCACGTAGCCCGGCTGGAGATCCGGCAGTTCTGCGGTAAAGGGGCCCCCGGCCAACGCCGCTGTCATCGGAACGATACGACCTCCGATAGACAAAGTCGCGTTACCGTCGATGTTCTGCCCGACGATGCTGATCTTCTTCACTCCATCGGGACCCGTTGGAAGAGGTTCAATGCTGTTAATCGTTGGAACCCCGGCCGCGGGGCTCGGCTGGAAGCCGGGAGCGAGGTCCTGAGGGCTCATCCCCGACAACACAGCGCCTCCCTCCCCACTGTTAAGCTGGAGTCCGTATACGGGCATCGTTGATCGAACCGTGAGGTAACCGGCCGCATCACGGTCGTAGTCTGAAATCAAGTCGCTGAGCTTTGCGGAATAACGGGACAAAGGGGCAACCGATATGTCCCTCTTTGCGATTGTGCTTCCATCCGTTCTGCTCAATGTGATGGTCACAGCCGCATCACGTTCCCACGTTCCGACAAGATTCAATGTCGGATCGAAGTCTGTCTTGCCTGCGGGGCCCGAAAACAACATCCGATCGGACGGCGCCACCTGGAGTGGGATTGCTGATCGCGTGTTGCCCGATGTGACTACGACGAGTCCACTCAGGGGAGCCCCCGGGGCTTCAATCAGAGCCCAGCCTTCCGACGGACCCGTCGGCCACCAGCTGCCATTGGCTCTGAGGAGAACCCTCGCAGGAGGGATGGGCTGGCTTCCCACATTTGAAAAGAACGTAACAGTGACCTCTGCATCCGTGTTGTTCGAATTGGTCAGAATCAATTGTGAACTGACGTTATCCCCGTTTCTGAAGTATGGCGCTACGAGCACCTGCGCCTGTGATTTGGAGCCCTGCCCGCGGACCATCAGTGGGATGTCGCCCCCATTGGCGGCGGCTATCGCGATTATTCCAACATCCGACCGGATGCGGGCAGACGTCGCTCGCGGCGGGGTCGTGATGTTCATCTGAGCACGGGCAGGTAACGCGTTTGTAAAAGGGCTGGCGACTATACCGCCGGCGCCATTAAAGAACGTAATTGTGAAGTTCGCTGCCTGTGAAGACGGGTTGGTTAACTGTATCGCCGTGGGCGTGCGCGAGTCCGAAGGGATGTATGGAATCGTTTGAACGGTATGGGGATCGAATGCCTCTCCGCCGGTCGAACCGGACCTGCTCGACTCCCCCGAAGCGTACATTCCTTCCAAACCGCTGGTCGCGCTGGAGGCCTGGATCCAGGTTCCGGCTCGCTGCCGTTCCGCCATCCCGAATATTTCTGACGCGACAAATGATGACTGTCCTTTTGGAGGGACTCGGCGACTGACGGGATTCAGAGGCGCCGAGGAGAGAGAGCCGTCCGCATCGTAGAGCGTGAACTTGAGATCGGCCGCGTAACGCGTCGTGTTGGTAATCGAGATGCCTCTCACATCACGCGCCGGGAAATTCAAAACCGATTGTGCAGCGGCCGCGCGAGAAAACAGGCACACAAAAACGAGTGTGCAAACGGCACGCAAGCAACTTTTCAGGACGATCACGAAAGCACCCCAGCAGTCGCTTTAACTTGTTGAAAGGAAACTGTATTCTCGGCTTACCCTGGCTTCATGCAGGTATTTTCCCGTCGATAATCGCGCGAATTTTATCGGCATTCGACGGCACCTCGATGGGAAGGTTAGACAAGCCTGCCGAAGTTCCAGCCAGCTCCCTGCGGTGAAACCGTAACTTGAAATCAACAAACTTCAGACCGTGCGCGGTACTGATGACCACTACCTTAGACACCTTCGGAATTGCACCGGATCGAACTAATTTCGCGGTTGCCGCCAAAGCAACGCCGGTTTGCGGGTCGTTGAAGAAACCAAACCGGTCCACGTGGCTTGCGGCGTCCGCCAGTTCAGCTTCGGTCACCTGCTCGACTATTCCGTTTGTCATTCTCATTGCTCGTACCGCCTTCGGAAAACTTACCGGATTTCCGATTCGGATAGCGGTCGCCAAAGTATCGCCTGCGGTCATCGATTCAAATCGATCAAATCCATGGACGTAAGCCTGATAGAACGGGTTGGCCAGTTCCGTCTGCGCGCACACTAAACGAGGAATACGGTCAACGAGCCCGATCTGTTTCATCAATACGAAGCCATTGCCGATTGCGGAGACGTTTCCAAGGTTTCCTCCAGGCACGACAACGAAGTCTGGAACCTCCCAGCCGAGCTGCTGAGCGATTTCAAAGCTAATGGTCTTTTGTCCCTCCACACGTAGCGAATTCATGGAGTTAGCGAGGTAGATCGAACCGTCGCGGGTGATTTCCTGGACGATTTTCATGCACCCGTCGAAGTCGGTGTCGATCGAGAGTGTAATTGCGGCATTCGAGATCGGTTGAATCAGCTGTGCGAGTGAAACCTTATCTTTGGGGAGCAGAACAATCGCAGGAATGGCGGCAGCGGCGCAGTAAGCGGCCAAGGCCGCGGAGGTATCTCCGGTAGACGCGCAAACCACGGCGCGGACCTTCGAACGAATCTGGTTCACCATAGAGACCAGGACGGTCATTCCGAGATCCTTGAACGACCCGGTATGCGAGATCCCGCACTGTTTCACGCGAATGTCCGCAACTCCGAATAGCCGCTCGAGGGCCTCGGATCGGATGAGCGGAGAGTTCCCTTCGCCGAGTGAGACTATCGATTGCTGGCGCAGGTCTGGGAGAACAACTTCCTTCTTGGACCACACACCGCTGTCCCGTCCGAGACGGCTGTCGAACAACTGCTTCCATTCCGCGGCCGGCCGCTGCTGAAGCGCATCGACGTTGTGACGCACCTCCAGGAGACTTCCACACTTAGGACATCGATAAACGATTTCTTCGAGGGAATACCGGACACCGCACCCGGAAAAGCATTCAAACCAAGCATTCAACGCCATCGTGCTCGATATTCTAAACCACCTGCGGCGTCGACCGCGGTTGCTCCCGGTTCAGGATGGGCGTCGGAAATGCGAGGTTGAGGACGTCGTCGATCATCCGGACATAGTGAATCTTGATGTCCTTCAAAAGCTCGGGCTGGATATCCTCCCGGACGTTTTTCTCGTTTTGAAGAGGAAGAATGAGTTCAGTAATCCCTGCGCGACGGGCAGCCAGGACCTTTTCCTTGATTCCGCCGACAGGCAGGACGTGCCCGCTCAGGGTGATTTCACCGGTCATGGCAAGCCGGCGCTTCACGACAGAGTTGGTTAAGGCAGAAGCGATGGCCGTCACCATCGTCACGCCTGCAGAGGGTCCATCCTTGGGAATAGAGCCCGCAGGGACGTGAACGTGGATGTCGGTATCCTTGTAGAAGTCAGGATCAAGTCCGAGTTCGTTCGCCTTCGACCGGACCCAGGTGAGCGCCGCCTTTGTCGATTCCTGCATGACCTCACCGATCTGCCCTGTTACGGTCAGATGCCTCGCACCCTTTGAGATGTTCGCTTCCACGAAAAGCACGTCGCCACCGACGGGCGTCCAGGCGAGCCCGAGAACGACGCCAGGACGATTCACCCGCTCTTCCACTTCCTCTTCGGGGCGATAGCGAGGCAAACCGAGAAATTCTTCGACAACCTCGCGTGTCACGACCAGGCGGTCGCCCTTGCCCTCAAGCATTCTCCTCGCCTGTTTTCGGCAAATTCCGGAAATTTCGCGTTCCAGATTACGCACACCCGTTTCCCGAGTGTAATGGCGCACGACCATCGAGAGAGCAGCGTCTTCGAACTCGATCTGTTCGGGTTTGAGCCCGTTGTTGTCCCGACCGCGTGGGACCAGGTACTGGCGCGCAATTTGAAGTTTTTCCTCTTCCGTATATCCGGGTAGCTCGATGACCTCCATGCGATCCCGGAGTGCGGAAGGAATGGTGTCGAGGACATTCGCAGTCGTGATGAAAAACACGCGCGATAGGTCGAACGCGACATCCAGGTAATGATCGCGGAAAGTTGCGTTCTGTTCGGGATCGAGCACTTCCAGCAGTGCGGACGCGGGATCGCCCCTGAAGTCCGTCCCGAGTTTGTCGATCTCATCCAGCATGAAAACCGGATCCCGCGATCCGGCGCGGCGGATGTTCTGAATAATCTGTCCGGGCAAAGCACCGATATAGGTACGACGATGCCCTCGGATCTCCGCTTCGTCGCGCATTCCACCCAGTGAGACGCGCACGAATTTTCGGCCCATGGCTTCGGCGATGGATCGTCCCAGTGATGTCTTTCCAACTCCCGGGGGACCGACAAAACAAAGGATCGGAGCTTTGCCACCCGGCTTCAGCTCAATAACGGCGAGGTACTCCAGAATGCGTTCCTTGATTTTGTCCAGGTCATAGTGATCCCGGTTAAGGACGTCCTTGGCCTTATGAAGATCGATCTGCTCGGTGGTCAGAACATTCCATGGAACAGAAACCAGCCAATCGAGATAGCTGCGGCTTACCGTGTACTCGGCAGCGGCCGGAGACATTCTTGAAAGGCGTGCCAGTTCCCTGTCGGCTTCCTTGCGCGCTTCCTCCGGCATTCCCGACGCTTCAACCTTTTGTCGTAGTTCCTCGATTTCGCGCTGATTGTCGTCGCTTTCCCCCAATTCCCGCTGGATTGCGCGCAACTGTTCGCGAAGGAAGTATTCTCTCTGGCTCTTTCCCACTTCTTCCTGGACCTGGTTTTGAATTTTGCTTCGGAGTTCCAGAACTTCCAATTCCTTCGCCAGTTCTGTATGGAGAAAATCCAGACGATCACGAACCGACGACCGCTCGAGAACGAATTGTTTTGAAACGATTGAAAGATTCGGAAGATTGGTGGCGATGTAATCCGCCAGGCGGCTGGAATCTTCCATATTGACCACGATCGTCTGCAGATCATCCGGCAGCTGTGGCGACAGTTTTACGATACGTTCAAACTGGCCGATAACCGTTCGGCGTAACGCCTGAAAGTCGACGCTGTTCTCATCCTCCTTATCGTCCTGGACGGTCTTGATGCGCCCGCGCAGATACGGCTCAAATTGTGTAAATTCCGTAACGCCGACGCGCGCGACACCCATAATGATCAGGAACAGGTTGCCCTCGGGGGTCTTCATCGCCCGATGAACCATGCTGACGGTTCCGATTTCGTAAAGGTCGGATGGGGCAGGTGCATCGACGCGCTTGTCTCGCTGGGTGAGCACGACCAGCATGCCGTCGCCCTGTTGGACATCGTTGATCAGCTTGACGGAACTCTCGCGTCCCACGTTGAGGGGGATGACGGCGTTAGGAAAGATGACGGCATCCCGAACAGGAAGGATGGGCAATTCTTCCGGTATCGTGTGAATCCGCTGGCTGATGTCTTCGATGTCTTCGAAATTTCTCTTCATTTGGCCCTCGACTCGATCGTACTAGAAGAGCATGGTTTCTTCATGTGCTAGAATCCGCGCGTGACGGGCGGCAGAGCGTTCGAGTGGAAGGTAGCGCTAATCCTCTTCGCCGTCCTCTTCCTTGGAGTATCGGACACTCAACTGGTCCCTCCGCTCCTGACGTCAATTGCAAACGATTTTCAAACCTCTCCCGGACACGCCGGTATCATCGTCACAAGTTATTCTCTGGCGGCGGCCGTGTTCGCTCTCTTTGCTGGCTCCTTGTCCGATCGTATCGGTCGCAAGAAAGTGCTTGTCGGCGGGCTCGCTCTCTTTACAGTTGCGTCCTATTCGACCCAACACGTTACCACAATTGGCGCTCTTGTCGCGGCCCGCACCTTGACGGGATTTGCGGCAGGAACGCTGTCTACCTGTGCTCTTTCCTTTGCAGGCGATCACTATTCTTACGAGGAACGCGGCCGTGCCATGGGACTGTTGTCGATGGCGTACTTCCTGGCCTTTGTAGTCAGTGCTCCAGCAGGCGCTTTGATGGCCCCCGTGTGGGGCTGGCAGTCTGTTTTCGGCTCGCTGGCCGTGCTGGGCGTTGTCGTTCTCATTGTTGCCGCCTGGAAGCTGCGCGAACCTCGAAGAACCACAACCACGCAGCCTGTGTTTCCGAACTTTCACGTTCATTTCACCAAACCGGATCGGCTCGCGGGAATGGTTGCGGCCTTTCTCACTTCCGGGGGTCTGGTGGGTTTCCTGACATACGTGGGAGCGTGGCTGATTAAGGAACAGCAGGTTGGGGTCCGGACCATGGCTCTTGTCTTTGTCATTTCAGGAACAGCAGCAGTGGCAGCAGCGCCGCTGTCGGGCTGGCTATCCGATCACGCGGGCAAAAGAAGACTCATCATCTGGGCTAACGTCCTGCTTGCGCCCGTATTCGTTATCGTCGCTCAACTCGAATGGGGATGGCTGCTCGGTGCAGGCATGGCCGTGCTCGGGATCGCTGCATCGGCACGGCAGGCGCCGCTCCACGCGTTGACCACCGAGATTGTCGGCGCGGAAGTGCGGGGCGAGTATACGGCGTTACGCAATGCCGCCTCGCAGATCGGTATCGCGACTGCTGCGGCTATTTCAGCGTATGTTTACGACGCCTCCGGCTTCTCCGGAGTCAGCATCGTCGCGGGCGTATTTACGGCACTGATTCCTGTGACCTGCATCTGGCTTCGAGAGCGCTGATCAGTCTGTTATCCTTGGGCCATGAACACCTCGATGAAGGTCGCGTTCCTGACGTCACTGACAACCGCCGCACTCGTCTATGTGATTCTTGAATGGCGCCCCCTGCGCACAGAGGGGTCGCGAGGCCCTGCGGTTACATGGGCCGAGCCAGGCTCGCCGCCTGCAGAGCCGCCGCCAGCCGCGCCCGTCACAGCGGCGGGCGATCTGAGCTCGGATGAACAGAACAATATCGACATCTACAAAAAATACAGCTCCGGTGTCGTGAACATCACATCGACCGTATTGGCACCGGCATCCCGATTTCAGGTCGTTCCCGTTGAAGTCGGGACAGGATCAGGACTGATTCTCGACACTAATGGAAATATCACAACCAACGATCACGTGATCGAGCCCTCATTGACGACAGGCGGCGGCCTTGAAGTGACACTGGCGGACAAGAGCAAGTATCAGGCGAAGATTGTCGGACGGGACCCGGGTAACGATCTTGCCGTGATCAAGATCGACGCTCCGAAAGAAAAACTTACGCCGATTCCGCTGGGAAAATCCGCCAATCTCCTTGTCGGCCAAAAGGTGCTCGCCATTGGAAATCCGTTTGGATGGGAGCGAACGCTCACCACCGGCATCATCAGCGCCACCGGGCGTTCGATTGAAGCGAACCAGCGAATCATCGAAAACGTTATCCAGACAGATGCCGCCATTAATCCCGGCAATTCCGGCGGTCCTCTGTTGAACAGCTCCGGAGAAGTCATTGGCATCAACGCACAGATTGCGTCGCCATCAAACGGAAGCGTGGGGATAGGCTTTGCGATCCCCGTGGACACCGTCGCGCGCATCGTTAACGATCTGATCACGCACGGATATGTGCGCCGTCCCTGGGTCGGCATCGGTCGTGTCTTTCCGATGGAAGGATACCCGCCGGGCCTCGCTCGCAGATACGGCATACCTTCCAATCAGGGTTTCATGGTGGAAACCATTACTCGTGGAAGTCCCGCCGCGCTTGCGGGTCTTCGGCCTCCAACTGGCCAGATTATTTATGGATTCCGGGCGTATCCGGTTGGCGGCGATATTCTTCTCAGCTTTCAGGGCAAGCCCATCAATTCCGTCCCCGAACTTGCCGCGCAGATCGACCATTTGAAAGCCGGCGAGAAGGTAGTGTTCACTGTCCTTCGCGGAGGACAGCAAATAGAGGTTCCGGTCGTCCTTCGAGAAACACCTCCCGAAGCGCAGCGATGAACTTTCCGGGACTTCTTCGATCGCGTCAGTGGATAATCGGCCGCAGGCTGGCGCTTATTGCGCTCGCCGCCATCCTCGCGGTTCGAAACTACGGCGACACATTGTCGTCGTGGCTGCAGGGCTCCGACGAAGAACAGGACATCATCATTACGAAATCGGAATTCAGGCCCGACCTCGGCGATGTGAAACCGGCCTGGGTCATTGGCTTGAAGAACGAAAGCGCCGAAACCGCCTACGAGCAGATTGAACTGGAAGCGACCTACAAAGATGCGGAAGGAAATGTTCTCGAAGTCGATAAGTTCGTCGTCCGGCAAAAGCTCCTGCCCGGCAATGAGAAACTGATTGCCAGCACAGACATCAAAAGCAGGCCGCGCGCGACAACGGGAACGCTCCGGATTGTCGGCGCGAAGAGCGTCACCCCATGATCGTTGAAACCTTTCCTGTCGGCCTGCTTCAGTGCAATTGCACCATCCTGGGGGACGAGACGACGCGTGAAGCAACGGTCATCGATCCCGGAGATGATCCGTCGCTCATCCTCGCGAAACTAAAACACCACGGTCTCACCTTAAGAGAAATCGTCTGTACGCACACCCACATCGACCATGTTGGCGCAATTTTCGAACTTCAGCGCCAGGCAGGAACTCCTGCCGCCATTCACAAAGCCGATCTCTTCCTTTTCGAAGCACTCGACACGCAGGCTGAGTGGCTGGGAATGCCCTCCCCTCCGAAAGGTACGATCGATCGTTTTCTCAATGACGGCAGTTCTGCAGGATGCCGCGGGGTGGAGCTCGGCGTGATTCACACCCCGGGACATACACCAGGCAGCACCTGCTTTCTACTGGCGAACGACCGGAATATTCTGTTCGCCGGAGACACGCTGTTCAAAAACAGTATTGGCAGAACGGATTTGTGGGGCGGATCCACCTCGGACATTCTCGCCTCCATTCACAAGCGGCTGATGACACTCGATGACGACACGCTGGTGATCACCGGGCATGGACCGTCAACTACAGTCGGCCTTGAACGGCGCAACAATCCCTTTCTGAGGTGATATGGAAGACCGCTTCCCCGCAATCCGCATTACGATGCTCCCAAAAGATACAAACGCCTTCGGGACGATTTTTGGCGGTGTGATCCTCAGCTACATCGATCTGGCAGGCGCCATTGAGGTGCGACGTCATTACAGCCAACGATTCGTGACCAAAGCGATGCGTGAAGTGGCGTTTGTCGCGCCCGTTTATCTGGGCGATCTTGTGACGTTTTTTACACGAGTGGTTCGAGTCGGCAGAACCTCTGTCACTGTTGACGTTGAGGTTGAAGCGGAGCGATTGGGAGCACAAGGCAATCGCCAAACCGTGAACGTTACACAGGCACAGGTGGTCTACGTCGCCATCGATGCGGAAGGCCTGCCCACACCGGTAACGCCATGACCGAA
This sequence comes from Terriglobia bacterium, assembly GCA_035712125.1. GTDB lineage: Bacteria > Acidobacteriota > Terriglobia > 20CM-2-55-15 > 20CM-2-55-15 > DASTBJ01. Next base: position 13,969 of record DASTBJ010000163.1, on the reverse strand, counting down.
CCCCGGGTCTTCATCCTTGATGCTCTGAACTACGTCTTTCGCGCGTATCACGCCGTTCCACCGGACATTACGACACCCTCGGGCATGCCCAAGAATGCGATTCTCGGCTATACGCGGATACTTTTGCGGATTCTCAAGGAGCAGCAACCTGAATTTCTTGTTGCAGCGTTCGAGAGACACCGGTCATTTCGCAGACAATTGTTCGATGGGTACAAGGCAAACCGCCCGGAAACTCCGGAAGCCCTGTCGCCTCAGATTGATTATTGCCGGCGGATGACGGAAGCCATGGGCATCCCCACGTATGAAGCGGACGGTTTCGAAGCGGACGACGTCATCGGCACTGTTGCTATGAAGATGTGGTCGCGCGGTTACTCGACGGTGATCGTCAGCGGGGACAAGGACCTGGCGCAGCTTGTCCGCTCCGGAGTCTGCATTTACGACATGGCAAACGACGTCTGGCTCGACGAAGCGGGCGTGCGAAAACGTTTTGGAGTCGAGCCACGCCAGATACCGGATCTGCTCGCGTTGAACGGCGACCCCGTCGACAACATTCCGGGCGTACCGGGAATCGGGCCCAAGACGGCCCGACTGATTCTTTCCGCGTGTTCCCGGGTTGAGGATCTGGCTGAAGACGACACGCTTCTGGATTCGATCGAGATGCGCTCGCGCAGTCGCCTTCTGCGAAAGATTCTCAACACGATGGAAACTGTGCGGCTCAGCCGCAGGCTCGCGACGATTCGTTGCGATGCGCCACTTACGATTACACCCGACACGGTTCGTTATCGACGCGGCCAGCGGGAATCGCTGGTGCCGCTTTGCGAAGAGCTCGGATTCAGCGGGCTGCTGGAAGATATTCCCATGACAATGCAACGCTCGTTGTTCTAGAGAGGCAAAGCTGAAGCCTATGAAAATTGATCCGAAAGACTTTCGTGTAAAGGAAGGAAAGAGGTTCAACCTGAGGAAATGGCCCACCCTCGTCGATCCTTTTTACAATTCACAAAAGGAATACAAGAAAATGCTGGCAGACTACGTGGGTCAGCTCAGCTCCCTCCAGCAGGTGCATTACGCCGACAATCGCTACGCGCTACTCCTGATCTTCCAGGCGATGGACGCTGCGGGAAAGGACGGAGTAATCCGGCATATCATGTCGGGGGTCAATCCCCAGGGCTGTCAGGTCTATAGTTTCAAACATCCCTCTGCCACCGAGCTGGACCATGACTTTATGTGGCGCACGACGAACTGTCTTCCGGCGCGCGGAATGATCGGCGTGTTTAACAGGTCGTATTACGAAGAAGTGCTCATCGTGCGGGTTCATCCGGAGATTCTGCGGAGTCAATCCGTCCCTCACAGCGCGTTGAATGATGAAACCATTTGGAAGCACCGCTACGAATCGATTGTGGAGTTCGAAAAGCATCTGTACCGCAACGGCACGCAGGTCGTCAAATTCTTCCTGCACATTTCGAAGGAAGAACAGCGGCGTCGTTTTGTGCAGCGGATCGACGACCCTGACAAGAACTGGAAGTTCAATGAGTCCGATCTGAAAGAAAGGGAATTCTGGAAGGAATACATGGACGCCTATGAAAAATGCCTCAGCGAAACGAGCACGCGCAATGCGCCCTGGTACGTCGTGCCGGGCGATGACAAGGAAAACGCCAGACTAATCGTTTCTGAAATCGTCCTCAGCACTCTCCGTGCGTTGAATCCCAAGTTTCCCGAGCCAACAGCCGAACGCCTGCTCGAACTTCAGGCATTCCGAAAACACCTGATGCGTAAGGGCGGATAAGTCCTCATTCGCCTGCGACCGGAACCAAATCAATGCGTGCCAGTTCGCCCAGTAATGCTTCGTGCGCCGCGTCAAGGTAACCGGCGTCTTTGGATTCCAGGGTTAGCTTGATGGAGTAGGCGCGATCATCGAAATACGGATAGGAACCCAGAAGAAGGTCGGGAAACCGTGACAGGACGTCATTAAGGATCCCGGCGATCTGCCCTTCGTCCGCGCGCAGGAACACCTGGCGAAGGTGATAAGGCTTTCCCCGAAACATTTCACGGATTCGGCCGAACTTGCGTTGAAAGATCTCCGGCACTCCCGGAAAGATGAAAACGTTTTCGACAACGATTACCGGAAACCAGAGCCCCGGGCCACCGATCAACCGGGCCTCTTCCGGGACGTCCGCCATACGCAGGTTGGGCTCGACGAGATCCGCTGCGTAGTACCCGCGCAGCGCCGCCTCGAGTTCCGGCCTTCTCTGAATTTTCTGTCCAAACCCGAGGGCAATTCCCTCCATCGTCAAATCATCATGGGTTGGCCCGACGCCACCTGTGGTAAATACGTAGTCGTACGATTTTGAAAAAGTGCGGACCTCAAGAGCGATAGTTTCCAGATCATCGGCAATCACCGCGATCTTGCGGACATCAACTCCAAGTTCGCGCAATTCCCGGACAAGGAACACCGAGTTCTCGTCGACAGTCTTGCCGGACAGAATCTCGTTTCCAATAACCAGGATTCCTGCTGTTTTCGACATGTTCGAAGACTATAACATTACAAAATGACAATGAACCGGACCGACGCTCGTCTCATCTACAGTGCCAGTGAAAGCGACGCCAACATGCTCTGGGCCACGCGCTTCTTCGCGCCAGACCCCTTCATTTTTTTAGAAAAGCGGGGCCGACGAACGCTCGTGATGTCTGATCTTGAAATAGACCGTGCCAGGGACCAGGCCTCTGTCGACAAAGTTCTCTCTTACAGTGATTACGTACGCCGCCTTCAGGCCAATGGAAAGCCGGCCCCTGTGCTGGCAGACGTGCTCACGGAAATCTTTCGCGATCTGAAGATTTCGAGCGTTGCCGTCCCGTCGACATTTCCAGTGGGCCTTGCCGATCAACTTCGGCGCAAGCGCATCCGCGTCGTCGCACAGCCGGATCCGTTCTGGACCGAGCGCGAATTCAAAACAAAGGAAGAGGTACGGGATATCTCAGACTCTCTGAATGCTGCGGAGCAGGGCATCCAAGCTGGAGTCGAAGCTGTTCGACGAACGGTCATCGGAAAGGACGGTTTTCTCTATCTCGACGGGACCCAGCTGACGTCCGAGATTCTCAAACGGGTCATCAATACGACCATCATGTCTCTGGGTTTCGTGCCAAGCCATTCGATCGTCGCATCCGGAGACCAGTGCGTGGATCCGCACAATGAGGGTAGCGGGCCGATTCGGGCAAACTCGTCGATCATCATGGACATTTTTCCGCGGTCTCAAAGGACCGGATTTTTCGGCGATATCACACGTACCGTCGTGCGTGGAAAAGCATCGGACAGGCTTAAACACGCCTATCGTTGTGTTCAGGAAGGCCAGGAAATTGGGTTTCGCCGCATTCGTGACGGAGTGAATGCCTATGACATCCATATGGAAATCCTCGGCTATTTCAAAAACGAAGGATTCGACACCGGTCCCAAGGACGGAAGGATGCAGGGTTTCTTCCACGGGACCGGCCACGGATTGGGCCTGGATATCCATGAAGCTCCCGGGATCAATGCACGGCATGCAACGCGCCTCCACACCGGACATGTTGTTACGGTTGAACCCGGACTCTATTACACCGGGATGGGCGGCGTGCGACTCGAAGACGTCGTACTCGTTTCCAAAACCGGATGCACGAATCTTGTAAAGATCCCCAAGGTTCTCGAAGTCTAATAACCACAACACTACTGTGACCAACCCTTTCATGGAGGTCTTGAATGCTTGCGCGCTTCTGGGGTGTTCGCGGATCCACACCTACACCTCAAAGTGAGAACATGCGTTACGGAGGCAACACCTCCTGCATCGAACTCAGGCCCGACAGCGATGAAATCCTGATTCTTGACGGTGGTACGGGCATACGCCGGCTGGGAGCCCGCCTGGAGAAGGAATTCGGCAACAGGTCGATCAGGTGCCACATTGTTTTCAGCCACTTCCATCTGGATCATATTCAGGGGATTCCTTTCTTCAGCCCGCTGTATAACTCCAGGAATCACTTTACGTTCTACTTCGCCGACAGACGGGACACTCAACTGATGCTGGACGCCGTTGGCGGTATCATGGCTTCCCCATACTTCCCTGTTGATATGTCGAACCTCCCCTGTAAGCGAGACTACGTGAGACTCGCCGAAGGGCGACTCCAGGTGGCAAATACGAGCATCGACATTTTGCCGTTGAATCATCCTCAGGGATCGTTTGGCTTTCGTGTGACGCAGAATGGGAAAGCCCTGACCTATTGCACGGATGTCGAACTCGGCGTCGAATGGAGCGATACAAATGTCAGGAAACTCGCGCAGGACACTGAGATCTTCATTGTCGACGCTCAATACACGCCTGAAGAACTGCACTCGCATAAAGGGTGGGGCCACAGCAGCTGGAAACAGGCCGTCGACATCGGAACAGAAGCGAATGCGAAACAGATCGCGCTGTTTCACTACAACCCCGATCATGAAGATCTGGAGATCGAACGGATGGTACAGCAGGCGAAGAACCAGCATCCCAACGTGATCGCGGCCTGGGAAGGACTTGAAGTCACCTTATAATAGATACGCATGTCAGTTAAATTTCGTGATTATTATGAGACGCTCGGTGTCAGTCGAACCGCCACTGAGGCTGAGATCAAGAAGGCCTACCGCAAGCTGGCCCGCAAATACCATCCGGATCTGAATCCCAATAACAAGCAGGCCGAAGAAAAGTTCAAGGAAGTCCAGGAGGCTTACGAGGTCCTCGGCGACAAAGAGAAGAGAAGCCGCTATGACCAGCTTGGTCCCAACTGGAAAGGCGGAAGCGATTTCACACCGCCGCCAAACTGGCAGACGGAATTTGATCCCTCAGAGATATTCGGCCGTGGAGGACGTCCGGGCGGAGGATTCGGCCGTCAGACGGGCGGAGGATTCAGTGATTTCTTCGAAATGTTCTTCGGCGGCACGGGCCGCGGGATGAATGAATCCATGGGGGAGGATTCGGAGACCGAACTGACACTTCCCTTGATCGATATGCACCAGGGAACGACCAAGAAACTGCGGTTGCAAATCGGCCGCACCAACAAGACCATCGACGTGCGCATCCCGCCCGGCGCACGCGACGGCAGCCGCATTCGGGTGCCCGGCGGTGGTGCGAGTGGAGGAGACCTGTATATTCGCCTGAAGCAGGATCCCGATTCGATCTTCACGGTCAAAGGTGATGACACCGAAGTGGAAGTAAGGATTTCGCCCTGGGAAGCTGCGCTCGGGACTACCGTTCAGGTTCCCACGCTGGATGGGCGCGCCGATATTCGCATCCCGGCAGGAGTAACTTCGGGGCAGAAATTGCGCTTACGCGGCCAGGGCCCGACAATTCGTGGAGGCGGACGCGGCGATCATTTCGTGAAGTTGAAGATCGCATCGCCTAAAACCCTGTCCGCAGATGAAAAGCGATTGTTCGAAGAACTGCAGCGGGTGTCGAAGTTCAATCCCCGTAACGATTAAGCGATCGGGAACGCGGCGACAACAGCCGGAATAGTTCCTGATTTCCCCGCCAGGATAACGGGGGTGTCCGGCTCGGCTGCAGCCCGGTTTATGAAACCCATGGCGATCGGCTTGTTGATGCCCGGAGAAAACACTCCCGTTGTGACATAGCCGACGTCCTTTCCCTGGCTCTGAATCGCAGCATGCGCTTCGGGGACGACGGTACCCTCACATATAAGCCCGATAAAACGCCGGTTGACGTGACCGATATACCGGATGCGCGCCACGACTTCCTGGCCGATGTAACATCCTTTGTCGTAGCTGATACCACGCTGCCCCAGCTCGGGCATTGTCGTCGTCTCATCGATGTCCACACCGTAGAGCGGCAAGCCCGCTTCAGTCCTCAAGACGTTCCATGCTTCCGAATCGATTACCAGCGCACCTGCAGCTGCGAGTGCACGCAACGAATCTTCCGCCATACCGCGTGGGACGATTGCGTCGATTCCGATATCGGCACTGCACAGTCGCCCCTGGGGAAAGGCCTGATGACAGTAGAGAGCGGATTCCTCGAACGGTTTTCCGGTCCAGCGCTGCAGGATACCGCGCCTCTCGGGTCCGAGCAGTCCGAGGACCTCGTAATCCGGGGAAGCGTCACGCACCTGGACGTCCTCCATGATGATCAGCCTGTCGAATACCGTCACAAGCTTTTCTGCCGCGGTTCGTTCGACAAGAAGCCAGACCGCGTCCTCCGCAACAAGAACGATCATCTGCGCCACGATCCGACCCTGGGCGTTGAGGTGGGCCGCGTAGCAACCCTCGCCCGCGGTGAGCTTCGCAACCTCATTGGTCACCATACCCTGCAACCAGGTCTGCCGTTCGGGCCCCGTTAGCTGCAATACACCCATCCAGTCCTTCCTGACGACGGCGGCGTTGTTTCGTGCGGCGTTGTAATCCTGGATCAACATGGGAATCTTTTACTTTACCGGAGCGTGGGTACTCAAAGCGACAGAATGGGAATAACGTGGGTCTGCACGGGCTGTCCGGTGACGACAGCTTCCTGCTCAGAGAGATAGACGTTCACTTCGCTCCGCACGCCGAACTTTCCTTTCAGGTAGACACCGGGTTCGATTGAGAAACAGGTGCCACGCATCAGACGCCTGCTGTCCTGAGTTTCCAGGTTATCGATATTCGCTCCGTTCCCGTGGTCTTCTTCGTGAATGGAATGCCCTGTCCTGTGAATGAAAAATTCATCGTAACCGGCAGCCGCAATGGACTGGCGCGCGGCGTCATCCACCTGCCACCCAAACAGAGGGATTCGTGGGTAAGCGTTCACGACCAGTTGGATGGCAGCATCACGCCCTCGCCGCACGACCTCGAAAATATTCTGATGGGCGTCGGGAACGGACTGGCCGATGTATCCCGTCCAGGTGATGTCGTCATACACGGAGTGTGACAATTTCTGTTTCGCCCAGATGTCCAGAAGCAGGAAGTCGCCTTCGGTCATCGAAAGATTGCGTTGAGGATCGGGCTGATAGTGTGGGTCGGCCGAATGCGCATTGACCGCAACAATGGGGCGATGTGAGGACCACAGGTGGCGGGCTTCAAACTCGTTCCAGATGAAATCCTGGATATCGAGTTCTGTTGTCGGAATGGCCGCTCTTGTCCGCCGAGCAACCTCACCGAACGTCACATCCACTATTTCGCGCAGATGACGGGCGGCGTAGAGGTGACTTTGTAACTGTTCGTCCGTCCAGACAGCTTCAAAGATCTGAACGAGATCCGCCGAAGAAACGACCTCGATTCCGAAACTCCGTACGAGTTCTACGGTACCCGCATCGACCCTGGAGATATATGGAATGGCATTCAGAGGCGAGTACTGCATTGCGATCCGCCGCGCAGTGCCAAGAGCGTCGCGAAGATGCTGATGAAGCTGTTGCCAGGGAAGGTAGACCATCTTCTCCCCTGGCAAGCTGTCCAGAGTCTCTGACTCGATCGCGTGGACAATCTTCCGTGGCGAGCCCGTAGCCGGCACAAAATAGAACCACCGTCTTGTTGCCAGCCTGGCGTTATCCAGCCGGAGAATATTCTCCGCGATCGGATCGCTGCCACGAAAGCTGTAGAACAGCCAGCCGTCCAATCCTTCCGCACGAATCGCAGCTTGAATCGAATCGGCAGCCAGAGCTTTCATGGCAGCCTTAAGTTTATTGCACCATCTTGGTGAAAGAGTAGGTCAGACCGATCGTAAAGGTATTCTGATGGTCCACGAATGAATCGATGTTCCCCAGAGGACCAGCCGCTGTTTTCGGGAAAGCGTCGGTGTTGGACATGTCCTTACGAAATTCCAACCAGAAGTTCAGATCACTCACAGGAACCTGCGCGGTAATGGTTGCAGACTGCAACTGCTGAACCGCGCCGGTTCTGAAGCCGTCATGATCATCGAACCATTCATACCGGCCGTTCAGGTTCAAGTTTTCTGAGATGTTGAGCTTCCCATAAGCGGCAGCGGCTTGCCAGTGAACGCGCGGGCCGTCGATACCAGGAGCGAGGTTGGCTGCGCTATCGCGTCCGTAAACGTAGTCACCGGATAGCGACAGACGCGGAATCAGGTTAAGGTTGAGAATTCCTTCATAGAGCTCGCGCGAGTTGTCGGTGGCCGCGTTTTCTTTACCGTAAAGAAAATTGGCGATGAGCCCGATCTTGCCCTGCGGCTTGATGTTCGCCGAAAACCCAACCGACTTTGCGGAGTTATTTTCCCTGACGTTGTCCCAGCCATTCACGACGAAGCCGGCAATAGACACCTTGTCGTTGTATCCTAGGATAACGCGTCCACCCATGTGATAGAACGGGATGCCGTAAGTGAACAGGAAGCCGCGCGTATAGTTCAGGTTATCTTTGGTCTCGATAACTTCGGCGCCAAACGGCGTGACCCACTTTCCGAAGTCGAAAGTGAATTTGCCGGTGCCGGCAGTGATGTAGGCCTGCTGGATATGACGCCAAATCTCGGTCTCATTGTAATGAACTACTTCGGCAGCATCGCCGAACCCGATATCTGCGCGAAAACCCACATTGTTGGGCTTGTAGTCAACCGCGAGTTCCCCGTAGTTGAATGAGAACGCCTGATCATACAGGTCAAAAGCCCGGCTGGCGTTAACACGCTGACCAGCGCCGTTAATTGGCGTGTTTCCGTTGTAGCTCCAATAACCATCAAGCGTGCCCGTGAACGTCTGTGCGTATCCCGCTGTTGCGGAAAGAGCCAGGACGATCATGGACACAACTACAAAGCGCAAACGCATATTTTAACCCCCGTGATTTGTTGATTCTTATTTGCCGTATTCGACGCCGGCAGCGCCGGCCTCGCGGCTTTATGTGTGATGCATGTGCAAAAAGAAAAACGCCCGGTAACGTCAATTTTGGCGCGACCCGGACGTCTTAGTCGGACAACTGAACAACTTCGTTCAGTATGGTCATGTACTTGTAAACTACCAATGGGCTGCTAGTCAACACCTGATTTTTCGCACAGCAAAAAACATTTTGTCCTCAATCCAGCGAATAGAGGACCAGACCTGACAACACCTTGGGGTAGAAGTCCGTCGATTTTTGCGGCATCACGTTGCCTTCGTAAACGATGTCTCGCATCTGATCGAGCCTGACGGGGTTCAGCAAGAATGCAACCTGCGCCCCGGCGGCTACGGCCTTCAGCGCGGTCTCGAACTCACGGACGTAAGAAATATTGCTCTCATGGCTGACCGCTTCTTCGGTCACACCAAGACAACGTTCGATGAGCAGCTTGTGAAGAACCGCGACATCCAGCACTCGCTGGTTTGCGGAAAGACCCTCGATGATACGCGAGAGATCGAGGGGCTTCAGGCGTAGCAATGCACGACGGGTCCCTCGATCCGTCGCCACGCCAATCGTTAATACACGGCGTCCCGCATCGACCAGTGCGGCGGCGAACGCTGCAGAATTCACGGGTGCGGTCTCAATGTCGAAGAATTCCGAAGCTTGTTGAAAGAACGTCTCGCTCGCGAATGCAGGCAACCGATGGACGACGCGGTGTGTAGGCAGGACCGTCAACGCGGGACTGCGCATGTTGAAGAATGTCATCGGCAACCACTCGTGCGGCGCGTCGGCGTCACCGGTTCCCTGCGTTCTCTGCTCGTCGCGATAAGCCAACGCAGTTTCATAACGGTGATGGCCATCGGCAATGATGAGCTTGCGACCGTTCATTGCGTTCTGGATCTTCTGCAGAACTTCCGGCTCCTCCAGAATCCACAACAAGTGCGTCACGCCATATTCGTCGGTAACCTGAATGTCGGCATTTTTTCGAGCGCCAGTATCAAGAATCGAATCGATTTGCTGTTCCGGATCCTCATAAAGCATGAAGATCTGTTCAAAGTGCGCTCTAGTGTGGCGCAAGAGGTTCAGACGATCCTGTTTCGGGCCGGCAAGAGTACGCTCATGCGGAAAGACGATCCTTTCGGAATAGTCGTGCAGCCGCCCGAGTCCGATAAAGCCCGTCCGCACGCGCTCTTCACCCGTCCCCGGCACAACGAACCGCTGCGAGCAGACAACAAAGGCCGGATTCGACATCGGCTCAATCACGCCAGACCTGCGCCAGTCCCGCAGCGTTTGTGCCGCGCGGGTGTAGACATTGTTCTCGGAGCCGTCGCCTTCGAGTTTTCTGCCCAGGATGACTCTGACGATGTTATGTGGATCCATCGCATAGTAGCGGTCCTGCATCTCAACCGAGATCTTGTCGTAGGGCTGCGTTACGACATTTCCAATGGAGACTTTCTTCGGGTTGAATCTCAACCCGCGAAATGGACGCACATCAGCCATGGCGACCATCTTACATGACCTCAAGACGATCGTCTTTGACCTTCCCCGTCAAAAGGCGTGTAATTATGGGTCTGTCTTATAGCCGGAATCTTTTTTGAGGAGGAGGATGTATGCCACTTCGGCTTGGCGCGACTGCGCCGGATTTCAATGCGGAAACCACGGAAGGGCCAATCAAGTTCCATGAATGGATCGGTGATAAATGGGCAATGCTGTTTTCGCATCCAAAGGACTTCACTCCGGTCTGCACGACCGAGCTTGGATACGTCGCCAAGCTAAAGTCAGAATTCGACAAGAGGAACATGAAGGTTATCGGTCTCAGCGTCGATTCTGTAGAGGACCACAAAAAGTGGGCGAAGGACATCGAGGAAACTCAGGGAGCTGCTCCCAATTATCCGATGATCGGCGACTCGGATCTGCAGGTGGCGAAGCTCTATGACATGCTCCCGGCCGAAACAACGGGTGCCGCAGCCGGCCGTACTGCAGCAGACAATTTCACTGTCAGAAATGTCTATATCATCGGACCGGACAAGAAGATCAAGCTGATCATCACGTACCCGATGACCACAGGCAGAAACTTTGACGAAATACTCCGCGTCGTCGACTCAATCCAGCTGACGGCGAATCACAAGGTCGCAACGCCGGCGAATTGGAAGAACGGCGACGACGTGATCATTGTGCCCGCAGTTTCAAATGAGGAAGCGAAGGCAAAATTCCCTGAAGGGTGGCAAACGCTCAAGCCGTATCTGAGGCTCGCAAAGCAACCAAAGTAAGATCTTGAAATTGGACGCATCCTGCATTTCAAACCGAAATTGGAAACCTCGAATTGGATTGAAATGCAGGATTCGTCCAATCTCGACGTCCGCCAGATCTGCCCGCTTTAACTCTTTCTCAGAATGAAATTTGACGCTGTGCTTTTCGATGCCGCGGATACCCTTTTTACGACTCGTGGCAGTGTCGGAGAAATCTACAGCCCCATTGCACGACGGTACGGGTCTGTATCGACGCCCGAACAAATCCACGAAGCCTTTACACGACACTTTCCACACTCGGGCCCACTGAGCCCCGTGATCGAGAAGCAATGGTGGAAGGATCTCGTCTTCCGAATCTTTTCCGACGTCGGGATGATCGAAGATTTCGACCGGTTCTTTGAAGAGATCTACGACTTATTTCGTGACTCTCGCGCCTGGATGCTTTTTCCGGAAACGCGGCAGGTTCTCGAAAACCTTCGTGATCATCGACTCAAGCTCGGCGTCATATCGAATTTCGACTCTCGGATTTACTCGGTACTCAACGACCTGGGTATTCGTTCCCTGTTCGATGCTGTCACGATCTGCAGCGAAGTGGGCTTCGCGAAACCACAGCCGGAGATATTCCGGGCAGCGCTGAGAACACTCGGCGTACCGCCAGACCGCGCGCTTTTCACCGGGGACAGTCTTGTGGATGACTTTCTGGCGGGACAAAAGGCCGGCATCCATACAGTTCTGCTGGACCGGTCCAACCGCCACGCGTTCATGCCATCGGTCCGCCGTATCTCCAGTCTCCACGATCTGCTGATCATTGCGGAGCTCGCCCCAAACAGTTGACTTGAACGTTTGTTTGGAACACATTGTGTGCACAAAAAGTGAGGTCCCGATCATGAAAACCCGACACGCTTTGCCTCTCGCTCTGTTGGCGGTGCTTGCACTGACGGCAACACCTGCCCTGGCGGCTCCTTGTGAAAGCCTTGCAGCACTTAAACTTCCGGATACGACGATCACTGCAGCGGAATCCGTTGCCGCTGCAGCAGGTGCCCGTGGTGGCGCCGCAACTCCCGCACATTGCCGTGTGCGAGCCACGATCCGTCCGACGAGCGACTCGGAAATCAAAATTGAGGTCTGGATGCCGGCGACCGGATGGAACGGCAAGTTCCAAGGCGTGGGAAATGGAGCCTGGCAGGGCTCCATCGCGACAGCAGCCCTGGCAACTGCAGTGCAGCGCGGTTATGCGGCGGCGAGTACGGATACCGGCCACGAGGGTGGAAGCGCCCGGTTCGCGATGGGACACCCCGAAAAACTGATCGACTTCGGCCATCGCGCAGTCCATGAGATGACGGTCAAGGGAAAAGCCATCACTGCAGCGTTCTATGACAACACCAACCCGCGCTACTCATATTTCGTCGGCTGTTCGGCAGGAGGCAAGCAAGCGCTGAAAGAAGTGCAGATGTACCCTGCAGACTACGATGGCGTTGTCGCGGGTTCACCGGGAGTGAACTGGTCGGGTCGGGCCCTCCTGTCGGTCTGGGTTGGCCAGGTCCAGGCACAAAACCCACTGCCGCGCGAAAAGTGGGCGGTACTGAACAACGCGGTGCTTAGCGCGTGTGATGCCAACGACAATGTCAAGGATGGAGTGATCGAGAACCCCCTCCAGTGCAAGTTTGATCCCCAGGTGCTTCAATGCAAAGCAGGGGATGGGGCAGACTGCCTTACCGCTCCGCAGGTCGAATCGGCAAAGAAGATCTACTCTGGCGTCGTTCATGCTCGAACAAAACAACCCGTCGTCGCCGGGTTCGCTCCCGGCAGCGAATTGAATTGGCAGACGATGGCCGGCCCGCAACCGTTCGGGCCCGGCCTTGAACTTTTCCGGTTCATCGTGTTCGGAAACGAAACCTGGGACTTCAAAACGCTGAACTGGGATACGCATGTGGATCAGACCCTGAAGGCGAGTGAATCGATGGACGCCATGAACCCGGACCTGAAGGCGTACTTCGACCGGGGCGGGAAGATCATTTCATACCATGGCTGGGCTGACCCGCAGATTTCTCCGGGCAGTACTGTCGGCTATTATGATTCCGTCCTGAGTAAGATGGGCGGAGCCAGTAAGGTTCATGAAAACTTCCGCCTGTTCATGGTGCCTGGAATGAATCATTGCGGCGGGGGTCTGGGCACGGATCAGTTCGACATGCTGACCGCCCTGGAGAACTGGGTGGAGAAGAAGCAGACGCCGGCATCGATCCCTGCGTCGCGAGTTGCCAACGGACAAACTGTCCGAACACGGCCGCTCTGTCCGTACCCCCAGGTCGCTACATATAAAGGTAGCGGCAGCACGGACGAGGCAGCCAATTTCACCTGCAAGTAACACATATCCCGACTCCGGCGGTGCAACCGCCGGAGTCCGCGGTGTCAGTCCCTGATTTACCCCTTGACGCGCTCCCCCCAAATCCATACATTCCTAGATGTACGACCGAAAAGGTCGGATATAGCAGACTAGCAGGACTCATGTTCTCACTATCCAAAAAAGCCGATTACGGCCTCATTGCTTTGAAGCACTTAGCCCGACATGCTGAAGAATCGGTCAGCGCGCGGGAAATTGCGAAGGAGTATCGGATACCGGGGGAACTGTTGGCCAAGATCATGCAACGTCTGGCGCGAAAGGGACTTGTGGTATCCCATCAAGGGACGCATGGGGGATACATCCTCGGTCGGGACCCTTCCCGCATTTCCATCGTGGATGTGATTGAGGCGTTGGACGGACCGATCGGGATCACCCCATGCGAGCGGGGTTCCAGTTGTGAGCAGATGGAAAAGTGCTCGGTGAAAGACCCGCTGATGGCAGTGCGGGCGAAGATGGTTCGCGTTCTGAGCGATACGTCGATTTACGAACTGACCGGATAAGCCGGCCGAAGGTTGGAAACGATCA
>DASTBJ010000162.1:0-3048 GCA_035712125.1 Terriglobia bacterium | reverse complement strand
CAGTACGCCGGTCTCGTGCCAGTTCCGGTTTCGGCATCGACGTTCATGAGCGGTCGAGCGGCCTATGTCGCGCAACTCAAGGCGCTTCTGCGGGCGTCTCAAGCATCGATGGCGATAGCGCCGTCTGAGTTCTATCCTTTTTTAGCCGAGGCCGCCGAGGAGTCAGATATACCCCATGTCGGGACACTGGAATCCTTCGAGCAACTGGCTGAGTCTCAAGAAGGTCTGCGCCCGTCGGAACCGGATGAGGTCGCCTATCTGCAATACACTTCCGGAAGCACGCTATTTCCCCGGGGCGTAGTGATTACCCAAAAGTCTGTCCTCGCCAATCTGAATGAAATTGTAATGCATGGCCTCAAACTCCACCCCCGTGACCGGGCCTTCTCCTGGCTGCCTTTTTATCACGACATGGGGCTTGTGGGATTCGTGCTCGGGCCGATGGTGTCGCAGCTGTCCGTGGACTATTTAAAGACCTGGATGTTTGCCATGCGACCACTCTTGTGGTTGTCCTTGATGACACGCACCAAAGCCACCATATCCTTTAGTCCGTCTTTCGGCTATCAATTGTGCGTGAAGCGTCTCAGGCGCGATGTAGTTAGCACTTTCGATCTCGGCGCGTGGCGGGTTGCCGGAGTAGGGGCCGAAACGATCCAGTCAGCCGCCTTAGCGGAGTTTGCCGAAGTTTTGCAGTTAAGCGGATTTAACACGACCGCATTTATGGCCTGCTACGGAATGGCCGAGGCCTCACTCGCCGTAAGTTTCGCACCTCTGCAGCAGGGCATCACCGTTGATCGCGTTGACCCGGCTGCGCTATCCGAGCGTGGCATAGCTCTGCCCCTGAATGAGCGTCCTTCGAACTCCGAGGAGCAAGTCTCGAATACCAGGCCATTTGTTGTCTGCGGCGTTCCTCTTCCGGGAGTTCAAGTCGAAATTCGTGACGAGCAAGGCAGAGTTCTGCCGGATCGGCATGCCGGCGTAATCTTTCTGCGCGGCGCAAACATGATGTCCGGGTACTTCGATAACTCCGAGAGAACCCTTGAGGTTTTGTCCCCGGAAGGATGGTTTGACACACAAGACATTGGCTATTTTGCCGAAGGTCGGATTGTGATCATCGGCCGGAAGAAAGATGTCATTATCATCAATGGTCGAAAAATCTGGGCTCAGGACTTGGAGCATCTCGCTGAGGCATTGCCTGAGGTGAGAACGGGTGACGCGTGCGCATTTTCCGTGCTCAATCCTAACGCAATTGAAATGGCGGCCATGGTCGTGCAGTGGCGCGACGGGAGTTCTACGAGGCATGAGGAGTTTGCCTGCCAGCTGCAGGGGCTGATCGGCGAGCGCTTCGGGATAGACTGTTTCATCGAGATCGTTCCGCCGCACACCCTGCCGCGTACGTCCTCCGGAAAGCTTTCCCGTTCCAAGGCACGGGAAGAATTTCTAAGCCGGCACGATGCTGCTACTCTGCAACGGAAATGGGTGAAGCGAAGCGCACCCACCGAGCCTCGGCCGGAAAAAGAAATTCCATGCGCGGCGTCGTCGCGCTGACCGGAGCGACCGGATTCATCGGGAGCGCAATAGCTCGGAATCTCGTAAACAACGGTTGGTGCGTGCGCGCGCTCAGCCGTGCGCCCTCGAGGCAGACCCGACTCAAGGGAATCTCGATTCAATGGGTTCACGGCACACTCGAAAATAGTGAGCAGCTCGAGACTCTGGTGGGCGATGCGGAGGCCGTCATCCACTGTGCAGCGGTTTTGCGCGGCATCACCGAAGCTGATTTTTATCCTGCCAATGTTGAGGCTGTGTCACGGCTGGCGCAAATTGCTGCGCGCCGGCAGCGCGCCCCCCGTTTTCTACTAATTTCATCTTTGGCGGCTCGCGAACCAACTTTGTCAGCCTATGCGGCGAGCAAGCGGATGGGAGAGATTGCGCTATCCCAAACGGCAGGCGATTTCGCTTGGACCGTTCTTCGCCCCCCCGCTGTCTATGGCCCTGGCGACCGTGCGCTCCGTCCTCTGTTCCGGCTCATGCAACACGGGATCGCTCCGTTGCTCGGCCGGGCTGATGCCAGATTCTCTTTAATCTATGTCGAAGATCTGGCTGGGGCGGTAGTCAAATGGCTGGTCAGCGACAGCGGAGGAAACCGCGTGTTCGAAGTGGACGATGGACACCCCAGCGGATATAGTTGGTCCGAGGTCGTCGAAACGTTCGAGCGACTCCGCGGAAAACCTGCGTTTCGTTTCCATATCTCCGAGCGGCCCTTGAATGCCGGCGCCCGGCTCAATCAAATCGCCGCATCGCTCGTAGGATATGCGCCGATGTTTACTCTAGGGAAAGTCCGAGAGATCAGGCATCCCGACTGGGTGTGCGATAACTCCAGGTTCTGCCAGGCGACCACCTGGAAACCGTCGATGGGTCTGGAAGAAGGACTGCGGACGACTCTTGCTTCGTAGCGAAGTAACGCAGCCGGAAGCTTTACAAAACGGCCCCTTCTTGATAATAACTGCCGCATCCCTAATCGAAAGCGCGCGGTGATCGCGCCCGGAAGTGCGCGGCAGCGCAACTGCGCGTAAACGGATCACCTTTGCGGCCTTCCGCGCGATGAGCCAGTACGACTCGATACTTGTCCAACTCTACGAGATTTTAAAGCCGTATACGCCGGATGGGCACAGCCTCTCCGAAGACACCGAATTCGTAGCTGATCTAAGCCTGGATTCCATGAAGGTCATGCAGCTCCTGCTCGATACGGAAGAACGGTTCGACGTTTCCATCCCCTTGAACATCATCCCGGACGTGCGCACGGTCGGACATTTCGCCCGCTGTGTCCAGAAACTCGTTGATCGCGAGTAATGTCCCTCCTTGACAAATTCCGCCCAATTGCCGACGCCCGTCAGGCGCTGGCGCAGTTGGGCGAGGACCCTTTCCACGCGACGATCGAGCGCATCGTGTCGCCAACCGAGGCAATTGTAAACGGCCGTCCGATGATCCTCGCGGGAACCAACAACTATCTTGGTCTCACGTTGGATACTGAGTGCATAGAGGCGGCGGTCC
>DASTBJ010000161.1:0-4167 GCA_035712125.1 Terriglobia bacterium | reverse complement strand
GAAGACCATCTCGGCCACCATTCGCCTCAATTGGGCGTTCACGCCGCGCATCAGCCTGCTCACCTATCTGCAGCCGCTGATCTCGACCGGCCAGTACACGAGCTACAAGTCGCTGGCCAGGCCCAGGAGCTACGAGTTCGACCCCGTCGCGCAGCCCGCCCCGCCGGGAGACGACTTCAACTTCAAGTCCCTCCGCGGCAATGCGGTTTTCCGGTGGGAGTACATGCCCGGCTCCACGCTGTTCCTGGTGTGGACGCAGGAGCGCTCGGATAACGAGGTCGAGGAAGGCTTCGAGTTCCGGCCGAGCTGGAATCAGCTCAAGGCCGCGGACCCGAACAACATCTTCCTCGCCAAGGTGACCTACTACTTCACGCTGTAGATCCGGCAAGACGAAACGCCCCGTTTGGTGTTGACACCAGCGGGGCGTTCTTGTTTTCGGCGTCGGGGCTGAAGAAGTGAGTCGTTGTAGTTCGCGATCTGGAAAGAGACCATTTGCGTCCCCCAATCATCAGGACCTCCCACCCAGTGAGGACCTGGTTATGCGATGTAGCCCTTTGTTCCAAGCTGCCCGCGTCTCGCGGCCTGTGTGGTGTCCGGGCCTCGGTAATAAGCGTGATCCCATGGCGCACGGGCCTCCTTGAGATCAGGACACGCCCTCCTTCGTCATGCATTCCGGTTGAGATCGTCCCTTACCCCCGAGGCCACGCTATGACCCATGCCCGTGCTTTGGTGGCTGCCGCCGTCCTCCTGATGGTCCCTGGCATCGCGATGGGCAAGACAATCAAGGTCCCCCGTTGCATTACGACGACGATCAATAATTGCTTCAACGACTCACTCTTTCACAGAGATTACGCTGCGTCCTACAACACAATCGACAGCGCGCTCGCTGCGGCTGTGGGAGGCGATCGTATCTACATTCAAAGTGGCACGTACACAGCGCCCCCAGGCGGTTGGAAGATCAAGGTGCCATTGGAAATTTTCGGCGATGGTACTGGCGACCCCTACATAGGACTCAGCTTCATTTCGGCAACACTTCTGACACCAGCGAGCAACAATGATCGGGTAATCGTCCTGGACGATAGCCTCATTAAGGCTAACGGCAAAGGTCATCTCAATCACATTTACATTCATGACCTTACAATCGGACAAACCATCAACCCGACAGCTCAGCCAAACAGTGACGGGATATATTGCTTAACATCGGCAACGGTTTCCCCCCCTGGCGTTGCCCAAGTGAGTCTCCGGCTTGCTCGGCTTCGGATTGCGAACATGGGGAATGACGGCATCCACCTCGAAGGCGTCAACGCCGGGGCGGCGGCTCTGCAAGGCGTTAGCATCGAAGACTGCACCTCGCATTTCAACAAAGGTCGCGGCCTATACATCCTGAATGCTCAGATGTTCCGTCTCGACGGTGGCATTTACAGCAACAACGGGGAGGAAGGTATCAAGGTCGCCAGCTGTTCGGCTCCGCAACTCAGCACTTTTGAGTGCGGGGCTAACCAGACCAACCACCCGAATGGCGATGCCCCACTTGCGAATCTCCATCTTGAAGGCAACCTCGCCTTCCGGGTCACCGGTGGACACTTCGAGGATTGGTCCGCCGGTGCTCTTGTCCGGGACGCAGTTGGCATCACGGGAGGACTTGGGGGATATATTGGCAGCTGCACGTTCGGGATTGCGACAGCCGCAAATGCAACTACGGCCCGGGGCATCCACATTTGGTATCCGTATGCGAATAACACGGGCATCGTCATCGGGCCGAACAGTTGGTCATATGTTCCTACGATGATTGAAGTCGAGGATACACCAAGAACCACATCATGCGTTGTAGAACCGCAAATCATGTACGACTACAACCCTCTAAACTTTACGCCAAAGATCATAGTTCCCGAGACAGTGGATCGGGGACATGTTGTAGTTGCGCCTGTGTCGGGCGGATCGCGAACCATGGCAGGTGTTGCGCTTCCCTTATTGTCAACTGCGCGAAGAGACAGCATGACTGCCGCGGGAAGCGGGGGGACACGGCGGGAGGGGCTGGTTATCTACAACGCTACGTCGCATCGACTGACTCATTGGGATGGGAATCGATGGCTTGAGGGAATCGGTGGCATTGTCGGTTCTGCATTCGACGACACCGCAACAGCCGCAATCGGAGTGACCACACTGCTCAGTTCGCCCACGGTAGGTATGTATCGTGTCACGGTAACTGGATTGACGGCGACAACCATGAACAAGTCTCAAATCATTCGACTTAACTGGACAGATGAGGGAAGTGCGCGGTCAGTCGACTTGCCAACCCTCGGTTCAGGTGCAGGGAGTCTGGTGCAGGAGACCGTGCCAATCCACATTACGGGGGGCAGCCTAACGTTCGACACGCGGGCAAGCAGCGGAACGATGTCCTCCGGCTCGTTCGTTCTGCGGATCCGCGTGGAGGCCCTACCATGATTGCGCCTGCAAGGACCGCGCTCGTTGTAGGCCTGCTCGTGCATGCGGGATCCGCGTTCGCTTTGGACTTCTTGGTGCAAGGGGAGTTGGGGGTGCGTCGCCTGCGATTCTCTAACGGAGAAGCCATGGATCTGGCTGTCAAGGACGGTCGATCCGAGTGGAAGAGCGAGAGTGGTGAGATTGCCGGGGCCAAGTATGACTCCGACCTGGGCATCGCCCAGGTTGGGGCAATTGCGCTCCAACCCGTGGAAAACGAGATCGCGCGGCCTCGCGGTTTCGCCAGTGTCGGTCTGTTCTCACTCGGGGAAACAGGGCCCCGCGAGCTGACAGGTGACATGCTCTCGGTCCAAATCGGTCGCGATCCTGTGAGAAAGAAGCTAACACTCACTCTCGGTGGGGGACTGCAGACACAGACATTCAACGAGGCTGTGACTCCAGCCGCAACCGTCCGACTCATGGTTTACCCTGATCTAGCCGCCATGGAAAGGGATCAGGAGACAAAGTGCGAGGAGTGTTTGTTTGACGGGGAGGCCACTCTAGGGACGAAACTCACGGCTCGAGGTGGGTTTTCCCAGTTCGACTTCAACAGGGAAAGGCGAAAAGACGGAATCGTCACAGCGCGTCTGATCGGTAGCGTCGTCAAGAGAATGCGCGTACCGGATGCAAACGCTGCCGTGGTGCGGCTGATCACGGACGTGGAGAAGGTCGTGCCAGTCGAAATTGACTCGAGCGCCTCAGGGGAAGAGGTTTCGAAGCCCGCCATTACGATGATGTGGGATCCCAGGCCCAATCCGGCTAGGCAAGGAGTGACCTTTCGGTTCAGCCTTTCGCACCGTCTTCCGGCCAAGCTAGTCCTTTTTGACGTGCAAGGCCGCAGGGTCAAGACGCTCATCAATCGCGTTCTCGATGCCGGTCCGCAGGATTTCACTTGGGACCGAACCGACTCTAAAGGCAACCACTCGAAGAGCGGGATGTACTTCGCCCGCTTCGAGGCCGACAACAAGAGCTTCACGAAGCGTTTCGTGCTGATTCGTTGAGTGAAGTGTGCGGGGCGGCCTTCGGGCCGCCCCGTTCGAGTCCTAGTCTGCTGCTCGACCCTTCGGTGCGAGGCGCGTATAGTCGTCCGCGCTCATGAGTCACGTCTCCGCCATCCACCTTCGCGACCCGCTGGTCTCCGCCGCGCGCGACAAGCTGCGGGCGGGGGAATCGCTCAGTCAGGAAGACGGCCTGCGCCTCTTCGATGCGCCGGTCCTCGAGCTCGGGCGCCTGGCCGATGCCGTGGCCCGCGACAAGCACGGGGACCGGGTCTACTTCACGGTCAACCGTCAGCTCAATCCGACCAATGTGTGTGTGCTCTCGTGCCGGTTCTGCGACTACGCCAAGAAAGCCGGTGCGGCGGACGCCTACACGATGACGGAGGAGCAGATCAAGGCGCACGTGAATGACGACATTACCGAGATCCACATCGTCGGCGGTCTCCACAACAAGTGGCGCTTCGACGACTACCTGAACGTGATCCGCTGGGTGAAGGAGAAGAAGCCGAGCCTCAGCGTCAAGGCCTACACCGCGGTCGAGATCGACTTCTTCTGCCGGCTCACCAAGCAGCCGGCCGAGTGGGTGCTCGAGCGGCTGCGTGAAGTGGGGCTCGACGCGCTGCCGGGCGGCGGCGCCGAGGTGTTCAGCGAGCGCGTGCGCCGCGAGATCTTCCACCAGAAGATCGGC
>DASTBJ010000160.1:0-2586 GCA_035712125.1 Terriglobia bacterium | reverse complement strand
GGTATCTCGACCCCCGCTACGGCAGTTTTCGAAACGTGAAGGAGTTACAGGAACAGGATATTGCCACGCTTGCCGCCTGGGTGGACTCCGGCGCGAAGGAAGGCGATCCGCGGGATCTGCCCGATCCGCCACGCTTCGCGTCCGGTTGGGAGATGGGTAGTCCCGACCTGGTCGTAAAAATGAAAGAGTCGGTCAAGGTTCCAGCGAGGGGCGTCGTTGCCGAAGTCATCATGCCGACGGATTACGAATTCCCGGAGGACACCTGGATCCAATCGATCGAGATCCGCCCGGGCAACCGGCGCGTCGTGCATCAGGCCCTCGCAGTAATGGGGCCGAGTGGACTCGCGACAAGCCTGCATCTTTACGCTCCGGGTCTGCCGGCGACCATTTTCCGCGAAGGGTACGGGCGCTTCATTCCCAAAGGAGCGCGCCTATATCTTCGGATGCATTACAACGCTATAGGGCAGGAAGTTTCCGATCTGACGGAAATTGGCTTCAAGTATGCCGTGAAACCGGTCCACACCGAAGTGCGGACGGGAATCGCAGATGCGAACCCTCCCGTTGCATCGCCTGTCGATTCTCATCAGGCGTTCACGACGTTTCCCCTGTCGGTTAACGCGCGGATACAGGCGTTTCGTCCGCACATGGCCGTCCGTGGTGACAGCGCAACCGCGACGCTGGTGCTGCCGGATCGCTCGCGCAAGACGCTTATCTCAGTTGCGGGCTGGACCGACAACTGGGAATATTCCTACATTCTCACCAGACCGGTTGAGATTCCGCAGGGCGCGGGTCTCGATTATGCAACCAGCAGAGTGTTGCCGCCCGGAACCGGCGGTAACACACACCTGCTGCTGTTTGACTGGACCGCTGTGAACGCGGCCAATAAAGAGGATCTCGAGTCGATCCTGGTACCTGCGAACCCGCTGCACACAACAGGTCTCACGGTTCCGTCACGCTGAGGCGGTCTCCTGCCTTCAGAGTAATCGTTTGCACCGCTCCCGCCGGCCAGCGTATCTCCGCCATGGCTGAGTCGGCGGATCCAAGGCTCACCACGTGGGTCTTGCTGTTTTGCGCCTGAAACCCCTGCATCGATCGCGGCGCATAATAATGCGTTTCCGATCCCACGACCTTGATCCGCGCCCCGAGCGCATCGCGGTTGCTGGTCTTTCCCACGAGAGTCAGGACCGCCGTCTTTCCCGCCGTCGCTTTCTGGTTCACGTACAGGGCCGGCCACTCCGGAGATATGCGACCTTCCACGATGTCGAATGTCGGATGTCCGCCTAGATTTATTGCGACGTCACTATCTCCGTCGTGATCGAAATCGGAAAAGATCGTGCCGTGCCCGCGCGTTCTCCAGATTCGATCCGCTCCCGTCAGAATCTTGTCCGTGCAACGTTCGAACGTCTTGCCCTGTCTGTTGCAGAACACGATATCGGGAGCCGCACGCTGCGGATTGCCCGTTCCGATTATCACGTCAGGATAACCGTCATCGTACAGATCGCCGACGGCAAGCCCCATGGTGTTCTCGAATGGCGCGCCGGTCTCGGGCCGATCCTCCAATGAAGTGATGAGCCCCCAGTCGATGCCATGCTGGGTGAAGTTTCCTTTGCCGTCTCCGATCATGAGAATGTTCTGCATGCTCCAGCGCCCGAGAAAGAGATCGTCAATGCCATCCTGATTAAAATCCTCGACTGCGGCGGCAAAGACAATCGGCTGGGGCTCGAGCGGCCAGTCTTTCAGCATTGGAAGTGTCTCGGAGAAGACTTCGCGCGTGACATCGGTGAATCGCCTGCCGCCATCGTTCCTGTAGAAGGCATGCTGGATGAGGCCGGCTACGTAGAGGTCGGG
This sequence comes from Terriglobia bacterium, assembly GCA_035712125.1. Classification (GTDB taxonomy): domain Bacteria; phylum Acidobacteriota; class Terriglobia; order 20CM-2-55-15; family 20CM-2-55-15; genus DASTBJ01. Next base: position 738 of record DASTBJ010000160.1, on the reverse strand, counting down.
ATCACCATCGCGGTCATAGTCGATCCACACGGGATTCTTCCCATCCGCCATCGCAATGTTGATGCCCAGCACGTAACCCATCCCGGTGAAAGTACCATCCTTGTTGTTGTGAAATACCACGGGCTGCCCCTTGAGGCGCGTCACGATGAAGTCCAGCCAGCCATCCCGATCGTAGTCCGCCCACGCTGAGCCCCACCATTCTGAAAGACCGGAATTCACGGCACCAATGCCGGATTTCGCCGTCACGGAGACGAACTTGCCTCCATCGTTGATTCGGTTCTCGTAGAGCGCCAGGTTGGACTTTCCCGTATAACCGCCGTTTGCGATCAGCAGATCCGGATCGCCGTCGTTATCGTAGTCGGCAAACGACCCATTCCAGGTGGAGACAAGGTCCTTGTTGTCGATTCCCAGTCCGGCCGCCTCTGTCGGCGCAAAGGTGCCGTCACGCTTGTTCATGAAAAACATCGAAACGCCGTAATTGGCAGGTTCCCATCGGTCGTCGGTATCGGCGAAGAAAAGGTCATCCCAGCCATCGCCGTCGACATCCACCCACGCGCGTCCGCGCCCATATCGTTTCACGGTCTTGATCCCGGCTTCTGAGGCGCGGTTGCAGTAAGCCATCTCTGGACTGCAGGTAAATTCCGGGAACGTTGGAAACCGGTCGGGACGATCGGCCTGCAGAATCAACGCTGCCAGGGCTCCGAAGAGCAGGAAGGCTCGATTGTGCATGTGGCCGGA
>DASTBJ010000159.1:0-2949 GCA_035712125.1 Terriglobia bacterium | reverse complement strand
CATGGCTCAGGACATCCCCGACTTCGTTGAGCCAGGCTTTTCCGTTCAGATTTCTCGTGTCGACAACAAGCGTATCCCCTTCCCAGCGGCCGACAGAGTCGCCCTGCCACAAACGAACATCGTCGGGAAGGTGCGCGCGGCCGTCCAGCGGCACGATCCTCCAGTTCATGCGCTCAAAAAGAAAGACGACATGGCCGGGAGGTTGAAGGATGTGAAACGGCGACGGCTGATAAATGGCGCGTGGCACGCCGGCAACAAAGCAATGCGCTGTCGGATCGTCGTATCCGCGATGCGGAAGCTCCCTGTCATTGCGTTCAGCACGTGCCCACGGTTGATAAGGAAGCTTTCCGTCCGGCGGATCGACAACGACGCCGCGACTGGCCGGGATCAAACCGTTCTGGGGCTTGTTCTCGAGGCCATAGTTTGATCCACCGGCATCGGCCGAGTAAAGCCCGGAAAGGTCCGGTTTGCCATCGGGCATCCGGCGAATCGGCGGGGGCGGGGGTGCGTCGCCACGTCCGCGGCCCCCACGTTGCGCCTCGATTGGCCGGGGCGCGAAGGACACCAGTACCGTCGCCGCCAACAGGATGCCACTGAGCAGTGCGTTACCTGTCTTCACGAAGCCTCCTTAACGCTTGGGATACCACGTACGGGGATCGCGCTCGAAATCTCCACTCTTCTCTTCCTTCTCGGCCTGACACTGGAACTCGAGAACACGCTGTTTGTTCTTAATCCGACGCAGCGGCATGCTGATTTTCCACGGCCGGGAAAAAACTTCCGGATCTGTAATCGTCGCTTCGTATTGAATCGTGTCGGGATCCGTTAGCGTGTAACGCTCTGTTATGCGCATCTTGTCGCTGTGATAATTACCGGCCTGGTCGAACCACGTACGATCATTGCTCCCGACCACGTCCACGACCAGAGTATCTCCCTCCCATCGTCCACGGGAGTCCCCCATCCACGAATCAACTCCCGGGTGCTTCGGTTGCTTCGCGCTGAGGTAGATCAGACGATAAACAGACGACCACTCGAAGGTCATCGCAATGTGGTCTTTCGTCTGAAATATCTGGTAGGGATACGAGAGATACATGATGCGCGGCACGCCCGGCATGAAACAGCTCTCCAGAGGATCGGCCTTGGCACGATTCTTTTGGTTTTCGTGCTTCTTCCCTTCCGCCTCGGGCTTATAGGGGATCGCCCTGCCTTCGACAAACGGCTGAACATCGGCTGCCGCTTTTCCATCAGATTGCCAGATGCCGTGCAGATCGGGCTGACCATCGGCATGGCGAGGAATAGTTCCACCTGCAGGCCCCCGTTGCGCCGCGAGCAATGAGGCACCCAGCGCAGCCACCAGCGCCATTACGAGCAGATATCGTCCGGACCTCAAAGAACCTAACGTCATGGATTCACCTCAGGATGACTCGGGAATTCTACAATTAAACGCACCTTTAATGGGATGTTCTCTGGTTGCAAAGTCCCAGGCAAAGGGAGACCGTAATCCCATGGTACGAACTCACTCGCGCGAGCGTGGTGGCGGGAAGGCTTTCCTCATCGTGAAGGCGTATGGCGTCGGCCCAGTGCGGCGCACGGAACGGAGGCGGTCGGCAGACTCGGCGATATCCGGCCGATGGTCTGCGGGAATCCACCACAACGCCACAGATGCACCCACGATGGAATCCACCCACTGATGGCGTTCGTTCAGCAATTCTGCGTGCGCGCTGAAAAATGTGTAGCTCCGCAGATGCTCAAGACTCAACCACACCGACATGTTGTAGAACAGCCGATCGCGGTGGAATCCAGGGAAATCCGTCTCGAAGGGGTGGAGTGCCTCTGGACGCACTTCGGATCCGGGCAATCTCCAGACAAATCCGGGTGACTCTTCCGCGAGCCGATTGATTTCGTCAACGCGGCTCGCAAGCCCGGACATCACGGGTTCATGGAGCGCGCCATGCATCCACGCGATATTGGCCTGAGCGAGATGAAATTCCATCAGGATTTTGGCTTCTCGAAATTGAACATCCAGCTGACGCCGAATTTGTCCACGATCATTCCGAATCGCGCACCCCAAAACGTGTCCTGCAATGGCATTGTCACTTTCCCATTTTCGCCCAGGCTACAGAAAAGGTGTTCAGTCTCCTCGAGGCTTTCACAATTGATGCAGATATGGAAGTTGTTGCCGGAATGGAGCGACACTCCCGGCACCGTATCCGATGCCATCAGCACGCACGCTCCCTTCTTTAGTTTCGCGTGGATGGTTCGGCCCTCGGTGCCGGGTGGCGCTTCAACTATCGCTTCTGAAAACGGCATCAGCGACAACTCGGCGCCGAGACACCGCGCATAGAATCGCATGGCTTCCCGCGTGTTCCCGTCGAAGTTCAGATACGTGATCATTTCCTTCATAACGGCTCCCTGGCTCAGACTGACGAGCGGTGCGGCCGGACCGAAACACCCGTGATCTTTCGTGTCATGGCCAGGACCAGCGAACCCCCTAACCACGCAACGACCGACCCTGCCGTTGTTCCGAAGAATAAATGTGCAGCGACGTGCGACCATGTTCGTTCGTGCTCGCCAAGGGCGTAGACATAAACGTTGTCGCTGGCGCTTAGAATCGCAATGACAATGCCAAGGATACTGATGATCTGTGCGGAGAGATTCAACAACACGCAAATTACCAGCAGGTGCCTGTAGCTGCCAAAAGAACTGGTGTGGACGCGGACCGAGTAATACAACACGGCAACCCATGTGAGAGCCGAGATGCTGAACCACCAGGTCGTCGCGTTTGGCGTGCCGCTCAACGACAGTACCAGCTTCACCAGTCCCACGACGGGAATAAGAATCAAAAACGGTTTGCAGAAAGCGATATATTCTGAAAGTGTCTTGCCAAAGATGGTCATAACTGCCTCCTGTTTCTTGTCGAATGGCACGATGCCCTTTCGACCAGCGTCGGGA
>DASTBJ010000158.1:0-5501 GCA_035712125.1 Terriglobia bacterium | reverse complement strand
CGGATTTGAGGTTTCCGTTCGTCCGATTTCAAAATTTCCACCTACCCGCTACAGCTTCCTCAGCTGCACCGAAGTGACGGAGTGGTCCTCGCCCTTCTCAATGATGAGTTGCGCGCGATCTCGTGTCGGCAGGATGTTCTGCCGAAGGTTCACAGCATTGATGGATTCCCAGATTTGAAGAGCAGTGTCCGTCGCTTCTTTCAGGCCCAGCTTCGCGAAGCGGTGAAAATAGGACGACGGGTTCTGGAACACAGTCTTCTGAAAGGTGAGGAAGCGGTCGACGTACCACTGCCGGATGTGTTCTTCCCTCGCGTCGATGAAGATCGAAAAATCGAAGAAGTCCGAAACAAAGGTTCGTGGCGCGGGTCCAATGCGCCCGTCCGTGGTCTGAAGAACGTTGAGTCCTTCGACAATCACGATGTCGGGCTGCCGGATGATTTTCTTCCTGTCAGGCACGATATCGTAGGCTTCGTGCGAATAGACGGGGACTTCGAGTACCGGCTGTCCCGACTTCAGGTCGCGCAGAAACTGCAGAAGAGCACGCAAATCGTAGCTTTCAGGGAAACCCTTGCGGTTCATGATGCCGCGAGATTCAAGAACCTGATTCGAGTAGAGGAAGCCGTCTGTGGTCACGAGGTCCACTTTCGGGTGATGGGGCCATCGCGCCAGCAGCGCCTGAATCACGCGCGCCGCAGTGCTTTTGCCGACCGCGACGCTGCCGGCGATCGCGATTACGTAGGAAACCGGCGCGGGTAACGTTCCAAGAAAAGTATCGGTGGTCTGGCGCAGGCGTTGCGTTGCCGCGACGTATAGATTAAGCAGGCGTGACAGCGGCAGATAAACCAGCGTGACTTCTTCGAGCGAGATGCGTTCGTTGATACCGCGCAGTTCGGCCAGGTCGGCTTCTGTCAGGGAAAGCGGAGTCAAGGCGCGAAGCCGGCCCCATTCTTCCTTATTGAATTGAAGGTAGCGCATGCGCGCGACGCCTCAATTGCGCCGCAATCCTGCGGGCAGGACGGTTGTCTCGCTGATAATGGCAGAATCAATCTGCGTTTGGGTCAGATTGGTGACGTCCGTGAGGTTTGCTCCCTGAAGGTCCGTTCCCTGAAGGTTCGCATCTTTGAAGTCGGCCATCCATAAGTCGGCGTTTCGCAGGTTGGCGCGCTGGAGGTTGGCGCGCATCAGGTCCGCGACGCTGAGGCGAGCCCCTTCGAGGTCGGCGTCCTGCAGGTTGGCGCCGTGCAGATCGGCTTCCTGCAGATAGGCATTGCGAAGACGGAGTCGTGTCCCCTCTTTCCCCTCCGAGGAAACCCACTTGTCATGCATCGCAAGCACTTCTTTTAGAATGAGTTTCAGATCCACGCGAAAAAGTATAGACCAGCGGTCCCTTGACGCGCGGAGGTTTTGGCGTACATTCAGGAACGTGAAAGTGAGGGAGTATGAGCGGTCGCGTCCGCGACGTTAACGAAACGGAGTTTGAAGATATCGTCCTTCAGGCTGAACAGCCTGTGCTGGTGGACTTCTGGGCGCCCTGGTGCGGCCCATGCCGGGCCATGGCCCCAGTCCTCGATGAAGTTGCCGAGCACTACGGCAAGAACGCCATCCTCTTGAAATTCAACGTGGATCTCGATCCGAACGTTGCTGTTCGCTACCAGGTACGCGGAATCCCTACCATGATCCTCTTCAAGGAGGGCAAGGAAGCAGGTCGGCTCGTTGGCGCACATGACAGGGATCAGGTTCGGAAGCTGATTGATAGCGCTCTCGTCTCGGCTTAACGAATCAGGTTTTTAAATCCGATCTCGGACCTGATTTGTCCGTAACTCTAAGTAAAAACAACAAGCATGGAGTCTTTTCGCTTTATCCATGCTGCCGACCTTCACCTCGACAGCCCGTTTCGGGGCCTGGCCAACACATCCACCAGGCTTCGGGATGAGCTGCAGGCGGCTACGCTTGGCGCCTTTGAGCGCATCGTGGATCACACGATTGAATCCAAAGCAGATTTCCTCCTGCTCGCCGGTGATCTCTATGATTCAAAGGATCGTAGCCTTCGCGCGCTGGTCGCGTTCAGGCGACAGATGGAGCGCCTGGCCGAACGCGACATTTCCGTCTACATCGTGCACGGCAACCATGATCCGCTGAACGGATGGGGCAGTGAATTCCAGCTTCCGCCCAATGTCACGACATTCTCAGGCAAACCTGCGACCGAGGCGGTCATCCGGCGGGGTAAAGAGGTTGCTCGCGTTACCGGAATCAGTTACGCGCGTGAACGCGTTACCGAAAACCTTGCGGCTGCGATGAAACCCGACTCTGATTCGCCGTACTCGGTGGGTTTGCTTCACGCGAACGTTGCCGGGCAAATAGGACATGCCGACTATGCGCCCGTCAGTCTCGATGAACTGACCGCGTCGGGTTTCGATTATTGGGCGCTCGGACATGTCCACACGCGATCGGTCCTTGCCGAAAATCCGTCGACGGTGGTTTATCCCGGCAATCCGCAAGGTCGCAATCCTCGAGAAGCCGGGCCCCGCGGCTGCGTGCAGGTCGACGTGAATCGCAACGGCGACGCTCACCTCAGCTTCGTCGAAACCAATCTCGCGCGCTGGACTCATCTGGAAATTCCAATTCAAACGCACACCCGAATGGATAGTCTCATCAACGCGTTGCTCGAAGAGGGACGCATTGCAGCAGCTTCCTTCCGGGGACCTGTTGTGGCGCGCTGCACACTGCGGGGTAACGGTCCACTGCACGCGGATCTGCAACGCGATGGCATGGCCGAAGAGCTTTCCGAACAACTGCGCTCGGTCGTGCCCGTCGAGTCCGTACGCATCGCTACAGGCCCCGTGCTCGACTTCGAATCGCTGACGAGAACCGAATCGCTGGTCGCTGATTTCATCAAGCTTGCCGATCGCGCGCTGGACGATCCCGAGTTGAGAAAAAAGCTGACCGACAGTCTGGAGCCGCTGTTTCGCCGGCGCGATATGGCTCTGCCGGACGATGTCAAAATTCGCGAGTGGGTGGATCGGGCCAGGGCGCTTGGCGTGGACCTGTTGATGGAATCGTAGATGAAAATCGAGAACCTTCGGATCGACGGTTTCGGAGTCTGGTGCGACAAGACGTGGGAAGCCTTGTCGCCCGGTCTTAACGTCTTCCATGGGCCCAATGAAACAGGAAAAAGCACGTTGATGGCATTCATCCGGTCCATCCTTTTTGGATTGGATCGCCGCGGCCAGGCGCGCCGATATGAACCGTTGAACGGTGGGACACATGGCGGCTGGCTCGATGTTACGGTCCAAGGACGGCCTGTGCGAATCGAACGCAAGGCGGGCAAACATGTTCGCGGTGTGGTATCGCTCTACGACGGCGATGCGACCGGCGGCGATGTGGAACTCGAGCGGCTTCTCGGAGGCACCACGCGGACGCTGTATCACAACGTCTTTGCCTTTGGTCTCGAGGAACTCGAGCAGTTTCATACGCTCCAGGACACTGAAATATCGCCGCATATCTCCGGCGCTGCATTGGGAATTGGCGCAGCCCGCTGGACTGCTGTCCAGAAGGATATCGAGGCCCGCCAGCGATCGCTGTTTCTCCCCCACGGACAGAACGGTGTGATCAACGTCGCTCTCAAGGAGCTTGAGAGTGTTCGCGAAGATCTCGATCGCACGGAGCATCAGCCGGAGGAATACTGGGCCGCACAGGAGGCTCGGACGCGGCTGGCGGCCGAGGTTGCGGGTCTGGAGGACGTCGTCGCCGATTTGAAAGCTCGCGTCGCTCACTATGAAAAACGGTTGAAGTCCAGACCCATGCTGGAGAGGCGACGCGCGATTGAAGCGAAGCTCCGGTCGATGCCAGCTGTGGAGACTTTTCCTGAGGGCGGCCTGGAGCGGCTGGAACTCCTCAGGAAACAATTTCGCACGCTTCAGAGCGATCGCGACGGTCTCCGACGGCAGATCGAACAACGGCGGCTCGATCGGCGCGACCTGCAACTGGTCGCTGATCCTGAAGAAACCGGGCGGAAGGTCCAGGTTCTCGAGTCGCTTCGCAAGCTGGTTCCGAGGATGGAAACGGCACGTCGCGTTTACGAATCATCGATCGAGCAGCGTCGCGCGGTCAGTCAGGAGCGAACGGCGGTCGAGACGGCAATGCAGAGCACCCGACCACCCTCGGCTGTTGCGTTCTATTCGTTTCTCGCACTGCTGGCTATAGCAGCGTTTGTTGTTATCGCGTCCGGGTATCCGTATGTGGCGTCGGGAGTCTTCGCGGTCATGCTGCTGCCGATGCTCTGGTACCGAAAGCGCCTGCGCGTTTTTGAAGGCCTTGTGAAGCAGTCGAAGTCCTGCAACGAACGGATGCAAGGCTGCATCACAGAGGTACAGAGGATCGAGGTGGAAGCGCGGAGTATCGAGACCGATCTACGCAAGCTTACCGGCAAAACCGATATTTCGCAGGAGGACATAGACGAGAGAGCCGTGGAGATCGAGGCTCGTTCAAAGGTTGCCGAAGATCTGCGCCGGCTTGATGAGTCCATCGAGCGCGGGCGTGGCGATGTCGATCGGCTGAGTGTTCAGCTCGCCGAAGTTCAGGATGCCATTGACGTGCTTTTCACGGAGGCCGCGGCCGCCGATGAAAAGGAGTTTGTCGAGCGCGCTGAAATCTTCAAGCAGCGGCAGTTGCTTATCTCAGAACTGGAGAGACTGCCGATAGAGCCGCCGGAGCCCGGGTTGCTGTTCGATGTCCGGGCCAACGAGGAAGAGGCGTATGAAACGATCCAGCAGGAATTGCTGGAAGCAGAACGCCGTCTGGTGGAGTCACGTCATGAGTCGGGCCGCGTCGCCGAGCGCATCACGGTAATGGAGCGCAGCGAAGAGCGCTCAAGGGCTCTGGCCCGTCAGGAAGTCGTGCTCGCGCGGATCGATGCATCAGCCGAGGTGTGGGCCGTCGTCACCCTGTGCAAGACGTTGCTGGATGAAACACGGAAAGTTTATGAGAATGATCGCCAGCCCGAGGTCCTTCGTCATGCTTCGCGATTCTTCAGAACCATGAGTGCGGAACGTTACTCGCGCGTTGTCGCGCCCCTCGATGGAACGGAGCTTCAAGTCGAACGCCGGGACGGAGTCCGGTTGTTACCCCAGTTGTTAAGTCGCGGAACTGCGGAGCAGTTATACCTCGCCATGCGATTTGCGCTCCTGCGCGACTATGCAGGGCACTCTGACCCGCTTCCTGTCGTCTTCGACGATGTTTTCGTCAACTTCGATCCTGAGCGTACACGCAATACGTTTCAGGCTGTCGGTGAGCTGACGGAGACCCACCAGGTGCTTTTGTTTACGTGTCATCCCCATGTTGTCGCCCTTGCACATGAGATTGTGCCGACCGCGAAAGTGTTTTCGTTGGAGTAGGGACCACACCGGCCGGAGTTCTCAAGGAAATTTTGAAATTGGACGAATCCCGTGGAGCGCACCCTTCCGTGAGACACGGAAATTAGTCAACTCCGACTAAATTATCAC